>CAZLIO010000006.1:0-26895 GCA_964559025.1 uncultured Pirellulales bacterium
TATTCAGAATCATCTGGATTTGGCCTGCGTCCTTGAGGAAATCGACAAGCCATTCCGTTTCCCAGATATCGGCACAGATAGTAACAGCAACATTGAGACCTCCTACATTGATTACCACCGGCTCGGTGCCGGGCTGGAAATATCTTGGCTCATCGAACACACCGTAATTCGGCAGCTGGGCCTTTCGATAAATTTTGCTTATCCGCCCGCCTTGCAATACAGCAGCGGAATTGTAGCTGTTGTCCTGGCAGCCTTCTGCAAAGCCGGCTATTATGGTTTTCTCCGGACAATCGGCGGCCAATTTATCCAGGGCTAATGAGCAGTCTGTCAAGAAATGTTTCTTGTGCAGCAAATCCTCCGGCGGATAGCCGCAAATAGCTAATTCTGGAAAGACCAACAAATCCACGTCGGACCGAACCGCCTCGGCATAGATTTCGACCATCTTCTCAGCGTTGCCGCCCAAATCACCCACCACCGCATTGAATTGTCCCAAGGCTACACGCATAATTAGTTTCAAGTTTTTAGTGTTGACTTCGGCGAGCACAGTCGAGCCGAGTTTTGACTCCTGCCCACGACAAACAGGGGCGAAAATTCAAAACAAAGAACCGGAGAGGGCGGGATTCGAACCCGCCCCTCCTATTTAATGTTAAGGAACAACGGTTTTGACCGCAAGCCTTTTTTCTGCAAGAAATTATGTCTACGATAGGTTTATATTGAAAGCTGAGGGGGGGTGTATAAGATTTTGTGAGCCAGCGTAAGCAGTTAAGTTGTAAGTTAAGAGAATCAGACCAAAAGAGGTCGCACCATGACTCAGAGCTGACATAAGTCAAGGTGCAGGTAATGAGTTAATACGTAGTGATTGAAGTAGTATAAGATTTATCGGCAAAACCGGGCTCTCTCTTAAAATTTTACTAAACGCGACACATTAGACGATAAGTCAAGCCGTATTATCAGCCTTGCTCCATCCGGGTTGCTTGTAAAACCATCTTTTTTTAGTGGCTCGAGCTGGGCATAGCAACACTTCTGGTAACAACTGCATTTAATCTCATCCTTGGTGGCGTTTGCCTTGTCTTGGCCCTGGTTTTCGGGCTGGGTGGAAGAGATGCGGCGGCAAAGCATCTTGCGGAATGGCGGCGAAGACACAGTGAGGAGAAAACTTACAAAAAGGAGGAGGTCTAAAATTGAATTTGTCCAGGCCAAGAGAGGTTGCTAAAAACGGGTGCGAAGATCAAGGGGCTGTGGGCATTACCTTGCAGCCCTTTCTTCGTTGCTTAAGCCAGTCAATAGAATCTCACAGACCACCCATCTCCGAGGGTCTTTATTTCAATTCCATAAATCCGGCACGTGTGCTCTACGTACTCCTAAGAGAATATCGACACTGTTAAAGTAATCTTCAGCCTCATTTAAGTGGGGCAACATTTTTTCGCCTGCCTGCGAAGACAGGTCCTTATCAGCATATATGGACTCATCAATCTTAGCTTGACGTGGCACGTCTTTGGTATTTTCTTCATATAATCTATTAGCTTTTCGTAGAGACTCACAAGCGTGCCATAGAAGTTCCCCCGTCTCTGTGCTTATCAAAGCCTTTTTGTTTTCATACATTCCACAGACGACACTTAAAAGATCACCAATTGTAGGAGGTTTCTTTAGGTGTAAGTTACACTCATAAGCATCCCAAAGTAGTGCGCAAGCTTCCCGTAAGCAATCCAAGACTTTGTAATAAGCGTTATACCAGTAACGTAGATATATCCAGCCTATCCACTTGGCGCCAAAAAAATGAAATATTGGTATAAACCACAAAAGATGTAACTTTGAAATGTGTAAGCCGGCAGTAGCTACAACGGCTGCTATCATGCCCAAAGCATAAAGGCCGCTGATTAGCCTTCGTAAATCGAGCGGATAGCAGGCTTTGGGTCCCCTGGGAAATCGGGCAGGTCTAAAAATTTCCCCAATGAAAATAAAAAGGCCCCACAGGCTCAGGAGACACGCAACCCCCCACATTACCTGTCCAAGCACTTCCATCTCAATCTCTATTTTTCAAAAATTGGCTAACTCTACCGGTGCATGAAAAAAGAGCACCGCTACATCGCGCACTTTCAAGGCCCGGTCCATGGTTTTTTAGCCGTAGCCCTACTATTAAAATATAAGAAACCGGTTATGCGATGCAAAATCATGGTTTTCTCTCGGCTATGCAGCAATGATTTTATAGGACATCAGACTGCGGCTACATTTTCGGTCTATTTAATAGCCATTTTGTCTTTATGGTAGATGCTTCTTATAACTATAACCGCTGGATTCCGGTGTATGACAATTTCCGAATAAAAAAAATTTGCACGCGAAGGACAATTAACCAGTAGAAATTCAGTGAATGCTGCTTTTACAGGAGAAAACGAATTAAAAGATAATCTTCAAGTGATGTAGAAATATTTCGATACGATCCTTCTATAATTTAAAGCCGGCAGTCCTTAATATGAACAGGGAATTTCACGTCCAACATAATATTTCATGAAATCGCTGATGATATCATCTTTGGTAATTTCTGCTATATCGGCTTGTGTATCGTCCTTCATTATAATCCCTCCACCTTGTTCTTCGTTGCCGTTTTGACATCCTGCAATATAGCTGGCCTGTACTGTGGTCGGAGTATTTCCAACATGTACGTTGATAATGTATCTGAATTCTGTACTGTCTTGAAAGCGGACCTCAAGCTCCCTGGAGATTTCACTGCCTCCAAAATTATAAGCTTTTCTTTCTTTTTTGAAGAGTTCTTTTGCCAAGTCGCGAAATGCCGAATCAACTACAGTACACAGAAATTCATTGGATTCTTCCCTTGTTGCTGATATTACTGTAGCATCTCCTTGTTTTGCTTTTTGATTTTGTTCTTCTTTGTGTTGCTCATGCAGATTGGGCAATTCTTTTTTCCTGTCTGTCATTTTACACCTTACTTTCTTTTGCTTTTCGGATTTTTATGTTTATTAAACACATATCTTCGAATAGAAAATTGGGCCTCGTAACAGACCTATAAAACAACGTATTTCACCATTTAGGCTTATTGCTCATATGTTATCTTTATTACATCGGCAAAGAGGCCTTTCTTTTTTATATCTTAACCACAGAATTTTTCACAATTACAAAAAATATTTAGGTTGGGCGTACTCCAGATTTGCAGATGATTGATATGGAAAAGGATTTTTGAGGCAAAAAAATTATGGTTTTTAGATAGTCCTAAGCAAGCATCTTTG
This sequence comes from uncultured Pirellulales bacterium, assembly GCA_964559025.1. Lineage (GTDB taxonomy): Bacteria > Planctomycetota > Phycisphaerae > Sedimentisphaerales > Anaerobacaceae > NIOZ-UU13. The sequence continues at coordinate 3,243 of CAZLIO010000006.1, forward strand.
GCTTAAAGACAAATTTTCGGACATAGCTGTACAAAGGCGAATTATCCACATTTTTGGGCAAGAAAAGGGAGATAGAGATAATTTTGGTATAGTCCCGTTGGCCGACTGAGAAGCGTTCGAAAAAGGCAAAGTCAGTATTATTATCGAATCTTGGTCCCGCCGACGCGTTTTGGTAATAATGATTCGGCTTTTTCCATTGTTCGTTTGTTAGCTCCCATCGTCCCTTGGCCATCGAAAAATCTCCTTTCGATAGATAAGTTTACTTGAGTCCTATAATGACAATAAATAAAGACTGAGGTTGTGAAATGGCTTTTAATGACTTTGAAAACATCTTGTTTTTTGCATTCTTCAATTCATTTCTTAAGATTTAAATAGATGATAGTGACTATTACTCGGACAGTGATGATTCTTATACTGACTATGGTAGCTGTAAATACAATTGTTGTTCTTAGGGTAGTTCGCAAATCATAATGAGTGGGATTCTAACAAGGTATGGAAAAGGCTAACAACACAAATCACGAAGAATTAGCACAGGCAGTCGAATCATTGGAGCGGATTGCCGATGGTATGGAGGAGTGGACCGAGAAACAAAGGGGGAGGTTTGCAAGCACCACCGCCGCTTTCCGTAAAAAGTGGATTTCAGATTGGTTCTCAGATTTTTACATTTTGAAATTTTTCAAGGATAAGAAGAACGGAAGACGGTTTGAAGATATTGTGGATGCGTTCCACTTATATATTCCCGATATCGCTAAGTCACTCGAGAAGATATGGAACGACTTTTTGCGTTCTGTCAAATTTTTACAGCAAATTGAAAAGGACAAGGACAGAGCAGAAAAAAGTCATGACCTTGGTTTTTGGTGTGTTAACTTTATCGATACTACAGCGATCCCGACAGTGGAGCGTCTTCGAAATACAGCGAAACTGGCAACAAAATGTTTAGCAACTCAAACTTTCAAAGAAACAGTGAAGAAGCGTCCTGATGGGCTGCTGAATAAGCAGGTCGGCGAGGTCTTGAAGTCTTGCTCCCCGGATATATCAGCATCCGAAATAGCAGGAATACTAAACAAAAATTATGTTGCGGAATATGAGCCCACCAGCCCCTGCGCAGTCGGTAAAACAAGAAATTGGAAAAAGCATTCAGATGAGAAGAAAAAGAGTCTTGTTAAGAGCAAATGATTCTTAAAAGATTTTCTCAGCAAATTTCAACCTTCGTACTAATATCCGATTGTTTCTCAGGATAAAAAATGTCACCTCCTACACTATCACCTCGATAGCATTCTTGCGTGCGAAACGCGTATCGCGACAACCCGGCAATTGAAAGATATATTTTGAAAAAAACCGAGGAAAGCTTACAATTGTGTAATAATTACCTTTGAAGTAATATATGATGTTATCCTCTCTGAATTATATTGAGAAAATGAGGTAAGAAATGGATAATACAAAAAACCAATGTAAAGACTGCAAATTTTTTGCCAAGAGCGGCTCAAAAAGTTATTGCCATCGTTATCCGCCACAAGCTTGCGTGGTTGATAAACAGGGGAAAATAGCAACTTTATACCGCATTCCTGAAGTCCACGAAAACGGTTATTGCGGAGAATGGCAGGATGGAGGGCAATAAACGTCGGCAGAAGAACGGATAAGGTCTGTAGGCTATACAAAAACTGACTGTTTATTGCTCGGCTTGGATTTGGTGATTGTGAGAAGAAAAGGCAGTTAAGTCTATTTGTGGATTCTCACATAACGCCCGTAAGCCGCTCCCAAAGCTCAAGAACAGCATAAAAAATCACTTGCTCAGATTAAAACAGGGGGAATTCAAAGAACATTCGAGTGGCATGGGTTAATTGGTACAAATGGTAACGAAGCCAGGGCTGATTTGGCAAGATACTTTGGCGTATCTCGATTACACAAGGTTCTTAAAAGATTGGTCAACAAATAATGCAAATTACGATCGTCCGCTTCAAGTTGCTACGCCAGCAACAGCTGATCCCAGCGAGCTATGGTCTGGATGTTTTTGTGAATCCACCAAATCGTCTGGAGTGAGATCTTCTAACTTCTTGCTTAGTTGACTGCTGGTTTTCTCTACCCAGTCGACCGCCCCTTTGACAACCTTAGGGTCGAATTCGTAACCGGCTGAATCAATTAGAATACTAATTGCCTCCGCCACAGACCTTGATTTATGGTAGGAACGATTTGAGGTAAGGGCATCAAGGGTATCAGCTACAGCCATAATGCGGGCACCAAGCGGTATTGAAGCAGCAGATAAACCATCCGGATAACCTTGGCCATTCCATTTCTCATGATGGTGCCGAACGATGGCCATTTCTCGCTCCAAAAACTCCATCCGACTCAAGATGCGGACCGCGATAAGTGGATGCTGCTCAACAACGCTGTGTTCTCGGCGTGTTAGCACGCCCGGTTTGGACAAAATGGCGTCTGGTATGCCGATCTTGCCTATGTCATGAATCATGGCTGCTCGTCTGATTACTTCAGTCTGTTTTGGAGCAATCTTCATAGCTTTGGCAATACCGACCGAGTAATACATTACATTTTCGGAATGTCTTTTGGCAAAAGCATCTTTAGCCTCAAGGGCCTGAACTAATCCCCAGATGCTTTGAAGGAACATCTTTTCTGATTGCTCTGAAAGGCCGGCAATGCGTATCTTGAGCTTTTTAATCTCCTCCTCTTCAATCTCACCTGCCTTCAGATGCTTGGACATGGTTTCATCGCAGACCCTCACGCAGTTTCGTCCAGAGCTTTTGGCTTCGTACAAAGCAAGATCTGCTCTGCGTATCAACTCGCTGGCGGAATCAGTGCGGTCTGGTTGCCATTCGGCTATCCCACAACTGATTGTCATTGATATGTCTTTTGCTATCTTAATCTCCTGGACTTTAGCTCGAAGCCTATCCAGTAATATGAAAGCATCCTTGCCTTTAGTTTCCGGCATGAGGACCACGAATTCATCACCACCGTAGCGTGCGAGCACGTCAGCCGTCCTCTTGTTGTTTTTCATACATTTAGCAAGTTTTCTAAGGGTATCGTCACCGGCGGCATGGCCCAGTATATCATTGATTGTTTTAAAATTGTCCAGGTCTACGATTCCTACGCAGAACGGACGCTTGTAGCGTATTGCACGGGCACATTCGTCCTCTAATTTATCCTCAAGAAGTTTTCTCGACCCTACTTCGGTCAGGGCGTCGGTCAGCGAGGTTAGTCTTGCTTCCTGATACAACATTGCGTTGGTCAGATGTGAGTTCAGCACTTCCCTTACTAACCGGGCCTTATAGGATATCAGCTCTTTCTTCGCTGCGACAGAAGGATCCAAATCACACATGCATAACCGCCCGGACAGCACTTTACTTTTGTCAGATGGAAGATCTTTTGAGCCAGAAATGGTAAGCGGAATTACAACTCGTGGTGATTGGGCCCCGTGTTCTTCAAAAACCTGCGACATACTGGAATGGCTGAACCGGCAGTCAGTGCAAAATGGACAAGCTTCTTCAAGACACTCCAGGTCCTCTTCAGAGCACACGCAACCGTTGAAGCTTACAAGTGGGGAGTCTTGGGTCGAGTTCCTGTTTCTCTGAAGATAAAGCAGACATTTCTTGGCTTGGAAGAGTTTAGGCACCTCGAGGGTGATTATTTTGATGACTTCATTTATATCTATGCTTTTGAGACAATTCGGTAGCGCTGCGATCTGTTCGGCCGCCGCCCGGTCTTCAACCAGCTGCTGCTCCAAAATGTCACGGATCGAGAGCATTCCCACCACGACTTGATCCTTGACGATAGGCAAATGACGAATTTGATTTGCAGCAATAATCTCTCGGGCTTTGCTGGTCTCAATACCAGGTTGACATGAAATCACTTGTGGTGTCATGATTTCACCTACGGTAGTTTGCTCAACGTCTACCAAAGAGGCAACCGCCCGATTAACAATGTCTCGTTCTGTAACGATTCCTGCAAACTTGTTTTGGCCATCGGTTACAATAAGACAGGCCACTTTATTAGTTCGCATCTTCATAGCCGCTGTAGCAACAGTCTCACTCGAGTTGATAGTCACTATCTCTTTCTGACACTCGACAGTCTCGAGCATTTAATCGGCCTTTCGAATAATTTACATGGATTCTCGTTACTAAAACTAAACTCTAATCCTCCTCTTTTCTGCCAAGTTTATCGACATCGGCAGCCTCTGACTTTAACCGAGGTCTTGGTCCGATAGACAGCAAAGATTCTGGAAAGCGCCGCAGTACGCCCTATAAGAAAGCGCGAAAGGCTCGCCATATTGCCCCATCTAATTGTAGGAAAAGATTTTTATAGTTCTGGCATTGTTCGGCGGTCTTATGACCTTATTTAGCACGATATATTCATCGGTGTGACTCTATTGATATAAAAAAGCCTCTTTTACAAGCAGGCTTAAAAGGCGTCCAAAAGGGACTGCCACTGAAAACGTACTGTTAGGCATGGACTCGCATGATTTGGATGGTTCAGCTAAAGGTTTAACCGCATCTGGCAACAGGATTGCTGGCAACAACAGGAGCGAAAGACTGCAAAATGAACAGTCGTAGACATTCAATCAAACAAACAAACCTTGCATCCCGTTATCAAGCTCGAGAAGTTGGCTTATTTACTACGAAGAGATGTGTATTGCTCCTTTTGGTTGCAGCAACCATACTCGCGAGACTTTCTTGGCAAGCTTGGCACTCATATGTGAATATCAGGACCACTGAAACTCAACTTCAGCAGTTCATCAAAATAGAGGGTTCTATCATGTACCGTGATGAGGTGCTCGCTATGTCAGCGAAGATGGCCGCGGCCACCCGAAATCTGAAGTGGGCAAATCGGTACAAAGAATTCGGCCCACGAGTACAAGCTACTGTCGATGAGATTTGGACTGTTTTTGAAAATGACGATGTGGATGCTTTGAACGCAGAGGCAGGCTTAATGGTCTTTGTCAATGACAAGCTTGACACAATGGAGAATGAGGCTCTTGCTCTGGTACATCAGGGAAAACATGACAAAGCTGCGGCTTTACTCCAAAGCCCGGAGTATGAAGAGCAAAGGCAGGCATATCATAGAGGAATGAAAGAGTACATCAGCAATGCGTTTCAAGTTTTGGAAGATCGGCGTGACAAACATTGGCAGAAGGTTCGGGAGGCTTTTGCAACGAACAGCATCGTTTTGCTTGTGATGGCACTTGCCTGGTTCGCTATACGCAAAATGCGAAAACGCTTTCGTGAACGCGCAGAGACAAAGCAGAAGCTTAATACTTTTGCTCGAGAATGGCAGGAGACTTTCAACGCCATTACCGATGGCGTTTGTATCGTTGATAAGAGTGGAGGCAAAATACTCCAATGTAACAAAGCCATGACACGGTTCTTGAAGAGACCGTATAACGAGATCATTGGTCGAAGCTGCTGCGAACTCCTCCACGGCTCCTCAGAACCAGTAAAGAGGTGTCCACTCGTACGCATGTGTGAAACTCGCCGCAGTGAGACAAAAGATTTTCAAATCGGTGACAGATGGTTAAATATTAAGGTAGATCCTTTGATAAACAATGATGGGCATCTCGTTGGAGCTGTTCATATCACATCTGATATTACTGAGCAAAGGAAAGCAAATAGGGCGTTACAGGAGAGTGAAAACAAGTTCAGACTGGCATTTGCCAATGCGCAGGATGCTATTGTGTGGATAGACCTCGAGAGTGGTGTTATTACAAACTGCAACAAGGCAGCTGAGGAACTCTTTGGAAAAAAGAGAAAGGAAATCGTAGGGCAGCATCATACCACGCTCTACCCCGCGGACAAGGCAGAACATTATCATAGTTTATTAGGTGAATCCGGTAAGGACCTGAACAGCAATATTGAAGCAGAGATATTGACGACAAGAGGACAAACAAGAACGGTGACTATTGCCGTTTCAACAATGATGGTGGATGGGAAAGAGATTATACAAGGAATAATCCGAGACATAACTGAGAGTAAGAGAGCAATTGAAGAAATCAAAAATTTGGCTAAATTTCCGAGCGAAGATCCCAATCCTGTTCTCAGGATAACGCAAGATTGTAAAATTCTTTATGCAAATGATGCCGCCTCACCTGTGCTCAAGACATGGCAAATCCAGGAAGGCCAGCTTCTGCCCGAGCTTTGGTGCAAGAGGATAGAGGAGGTTTACGGTTTGGGCAGTAGTGCGACATATGAGTTGAACTGCAATGATGGCCATATGTTTTTCATAACTTTACAACCCATAGTAGGATCAGGTTATGTGAATGCCTACGGCCTTGATATTACCGAGCGTAAGAAGGCTGAAAAGGAAAAGATGGAGCTGGAACTTCAACTCAGCCAGAAACAGAAGATGGAGGCTATTGGTACACTGGCGGGAGGTATTGCGCACGATTTCAACAATATTCTGGGGGCAATGCAGGGTTACGTGGAATTGTCACTTGATGATCTTACAGAGGATAGTGCCGTGCGGGATAATCTGGAGCAAATATTATCCTGCATTGGCCGCGCAGCAAAGCTGGTGAAGCAAATCTTAACTTTTAGCCGAAAGGACCAGCAGGAAGAGGAAAAAGAGCCGATACAGATTAGCTCTATTATCAAGGAAGTTCTTGGAATGCTTCGGTCTTCTTTGCCTGCAACAATCAAGATCAGTCGAAAGATTCACGCGGATTCCAGTATGGTTCTGGCCGATTCAACTCAGATTCATCAGGTGCTGGTGAATCTGTGTACAAATGCCTCGCACGCAATGCAAGGTGCAGACGGTCTCTTGGAAGTCAGCCTTGAGGATGTTAATCTTGAATCGGAGACCAGAATTGGGGATGAACATCTGGGGCCGGGTAACTACGTAAAGATCAGCATTAGTGATTCCGGTTGTGGAATGGAGAAAGAAGTTATAGAAAGAATTTTTGAGCCGTTCTTCACCACAAAAAAGGTGAACGAGGGGACCGGACTGGGGCTTTCTGTAGTTCATGGAATCATTAAAAGCCATAATGGGGAAATCACTGTTAGTAGTACACCAGGCGAAGGAACGACCTTTGATATATTTCTTCCCAAGATTGAAAACGGCGATATTAAGAAGCCTCAATTGTCCAAGTCAACTACTAAGGAGAGGGAGGTGATACTCTTGGTGGATGATGAAGAAATGATGGTTGATGTTACAAGGCAGATATTGGAACGGCTCGGATTTGACGTGGTTGCCAAGACCAGCAGTACCAATGCTCTGGAAGCATTTCAGGAGGAACCTGATAGGTTCGATCTTGTCATCACTGACCAGGTTATGCCAAATATGACTGGCACACAGTTGGCCCGAGAGCTCATCTCGGTTAGGCCCGACATTTCAATAATTCTATGTTCCGGATTTCCTGAGAACGTCTGTCCTGAGGAGCTTAAGAGCATAGGCATAAAAGAGTTTATCGCCAAGCCCATCAGCAGGAAGGATATAGCCACAATTATTCGGAAGGTATTGGACAAAAGCAGCATAACGGCGTGATTTTGGCAGATCTTCCTACACTCCCAAGTCCAATCTACTAACTACCACTTGCCTTTTCCTGGTTGTCGCTATCGTTCTCGTAAAACGCGATGTTCGTTTAGTACCAAGATATGCGTGCATCCGTGAGGTGCTTTCGATTGTCAACTGGGGGGCGTTCTGTGATAAGGCTCACGTGCTTTTGGGGAGTACAAAAAAAAGCTGCAAGTACGCTCAAAAACCCTGAAGTACCCAACGTTCTGAGACGATAAAGTTATGTTATTAGGATGCGATATGATAGCAGAAAGCATGACCATACAAGGGTTACACTTTATCTCTTTAGCCCTAAAACCGATTCAGCGGTGGGCACTGTCCATCACTAATGAGCAATAGAATTATTTAAAATTTCATCTGCTTTTGCAGGCAAGAGCTTTTGCATAGGCTTGAGCTCCAGTGGCAGAAAGACCGTAAAAGTAGTGCCCTGGCCTACCTCACTTGCTACCTCAATTCTGCCGCTGTGCATCATCACGATTTTATGAACAATAGCAAGCCCTAAACCTGTACCCTGAATTTCTTTATCGCGTTGGTTTACACGGTAGAAACACTCAAATATTTTCGGAAGAGCCTCTTTAGGTATGCCTATACCTGTATCGCTGATACTTATAACTAATTCTTCATTCTGGAGATGAACATTAATAGATACCTTGCCTTTTTCAGGCGTGAATTTGATGGCGTTACCCACCAGGTTTGTCAAAACCTGGTTAATTTTAGCACGGTCAAATTTTGCTTCGGACAGCTCCTCAGCAAGCTCAAGTGACAGCTCAACTTTGTTTTTCTTTGCGTAAAGAGCCATTGTTTCGTGAGCTTCCGAGACGACTTCCTTTATATTGTTATCCTGTATATCCAAATTCATCCTGTTGGTTTCAAGTTTCTGGAAATCCAGGACGTCATTAATCAGAACACTGAGTCTGTCGACGTTCCTTTTCGCGATGTTCAGGAATTTCTTTTGTTCCTTATTAAGCCGGCCGGCCATACCATCGAAGACAATAGAGACACCTTCCTTAATAGCGGCCAAAGATGTACGTAATTCATGTGAAACTATAGATATAAATCCCGATTTCGTATCTATCATCTTCTTGATTTTCTCCTCCGCCTTCTTGTGCTCCGTAATGTCCCTGATGATGCCTATCGAACCTGAGGTTTTGCCTTCGGCATTTGTCAAAACGCTTAGCGAAATATCCACCTCGATTATACTGCCGTCTTTCTTAATCATTCTGGTTTCCACAAGGTGATGCTGCATACCTTTTTGTCTAAGGTGGTAAGCTCTTATTCTTTCCCATTCCTCTGCAGGATAAAGTGACCGAACAGGCTTGAGGTATAAGTCGTCTCTGTCCATACCCAGAAGGTCCTCTGTAAACCTGTTCCATGAAATTAGCCTTTCGTGCTCATCCACCATCGTGATTGCAACCGCCGAATTTTCGAAAATCACCCGGTACTTATCCTCCGCCAGCTGGCGTTCGTACTCAGCCTTTTTGTGCTCAGTAATGTCACTAAGTGTAACGATTACGTATTGGCAGCCGTCTATTATTATCGGCTCAACGCCCATACGAAACCAGGGCATAATCTCTTTGTTGTCAACTTTAAGCGCAGGATGGATTTCCATATCACGAACAGATTGTCCGGAATCGAATATACTTTTTATGGTCTCTTGGAGCAGACAATCTGAGCAAGCTGGGTTATATCCGCACCCCTTTGCATGCTCATTGCAAGTACTTTTAATGCAATTCAGAGCACCGCCTATCTGCTGATTAATAATTTGTCGATATTCTTTCTTCACTATCTTCTTGATGGCATTGTTGACGTGGGCGACTTTCATATTCCCATCGACCAACAGCATGCCAACAGGTGTCGCATCAAATATTGCCTCCAGATTCTTTTGTTTTCTGTCAAGCGCCTCCCTCATTTTCTTGCAATTGATGGCATTTTCGATTATCTTTGGAATAGACTTAAGATAATTCAGTTCGAGGTCTTTTATAATATAATCGTAAGCACCTCCCTTCCAGGCCCTGATAGCCACTTCTTCGTCACCAACCCCCGTCACAACTATAATCGGGACATCCTTTACTAAATCCAGTATATCGAGCGCTGTTCCATCCCCGAGTGAATAATCAGAAACTATGACATCAAAGTGTTCAGAAGTCAGCATAGCGTGAGCTTGTGAAATGGACGCCGCTACCCTGCAATCATACGGAAGCTTCTCATCCTTTACAAAGCGCTCAAAAGCCATCTGGTCAAGCTTGTTGTCTTCAATCAGCAAAATTTTGTTCCTGGTATCTTCCATAACCTTATCATTAATCTGGTAATTCACTTGAGCTCCAATACAGCTCGATTGTCCTGATTATCAGATATCAGCAGAGAATCCAAAACACCGAGTCGGTTCTTTGATGTATAATATCTTGTGATATCAGGATGGCGGCTCTGCCTTGCTTTTTTCGCTTACTTTTTCACCCTGCTCAGTGTTCGCTCAATGCTTTGTTGTCCAAAACATTGGAAATTTTCTCAACCAGCTCTGAGAAATCGAACGGTTTAGCAATATAATCCATGACGCCATAAGATGAAGCCTTGGCTATATCTTCCGCCTCGCAAAGCGCGGTGCACATTATTACAGGTATATCCCGTAAGTCCGGGCGATTCCTGAGGCGATCGAGCACCTCGTGGCCGTTCATACCCGGCATATCAATATCCAGCAATATGAGGTCCGGTTTTTCTTTAGCTGCTTTCTCTAATCCCTCTTCTCCATTGCCGGCGGTAATAACCTCGAATTTGCACCATTCAAGCCTGCATTGGATTGTGCTGACCAAATCAGGTTCGTCATCGATAACAAGTATCTTGGCCGGGATGGATTTCTTTTTTGACTTAGATAATCCGAACATTCTCTACTTATCCTCTGAGGATTCCTTATAATCCAAACTCATTAGACTTTCTTCATCATAGAGTCATTTAACAAATCTTTATCGGCCTGAATTCGGCGCAATATTAGCAAAATGCGATTAACCCGCGGAAAATGGCAAGGCAGCTACCTGCCTTGTTAAAATCAGTCTACTTATAAGACCGTGGGGACTTTTGGAGTTTAAAAAAAGGCCGTGAGCCCGTCTGTCTCGAGTTTCACGGCCCTTTGTTTTTCCATAGGTCAGACTAACCAGCTTATAGCATGCCGATAATGTACTCTGCAAAGTCAATGAGTGCATTGGCATCGTCTACTTCAATTTGGTTTCCACTCTGTGCCTCAACGGCGTTAATGAAGGCCTCCATCTTGTTGATTGCATCCTGCCTCTGGCCAGCATTCGCGGCATCCAAGGCGTTCAGCGCATTTTGCAGCTTCACATCCAGGCTGTTGATAATCCCCTCCTTCGCGTTTATTCCCTCGACCATATCAATCAGTTGTACTATCAGAACTTGAGGCGTAGGAGGCGTAAGCCAGCCATTCTCAATAGTCCAGGGATAATTATCCTGTATGCGATCGGATGGTTCTGGATCGTCTACTATTACATAGGGATTATCCACAATACCGTCGCCGTTGTCATCAGGAGTCGTCCAGTCACTCCAGTAGTTGCCGCCTATTGGTAACTCCAGATTGAAAACGTTGTCATAGCCTCCAGTCACATAGGCCTGATACTGGGTACCGATGCCGCGAATGAAGTTATTATTGTAGATTTGGTTGTCATTTCCTCCATTCACATGGACCTGATACACGGTATCCGGGCCGTCGACATTCTCGCCAATGAAGTTATTATTGTAGATTTGGTTGAAAGTGCCTGACTGCAAACAGGCCTGCCTCATCTCATTGTAGTTAAATTCGTTGTTATAGACTTCGTTGTAATGTGATTGTTCTGCGATAATTATCCCATTGTAATTATTTTGAATTGTATTACCATTTATTATAGTGTGTTCGGCCGAATGCAAGCCGATCCCCTCTGCACCACTCACAAGTTTGTTGTTCGAAACTGTATTGTCGCTCAATGTATTGTAATCGGAAGAATCAAGCCAGATCCCATGGAAATTATTCACTGTCGTAGTGTACATCAACGTGTTCCCATGAGAAGCGGACAGGCGAATACCGATCACAAATCCCGAGACAGTCACATTCTTGACCGTGACGCCGTCTATTACCGAAAGCATAATACCATTGGTATCCGGATTCGGAATATTCGGAATAGTGCTGGTCACGCTGTGTCCAGCACCATCAAGAGTAAGGCCGCCCTCCTTTATCTCCAATCCGTTCTCTCCTGATAAAATTGTTATATCTGTATTCAGAGTGTAGGTCCTCGTTCCTGCATTCCACGTGCCTACCGATTCATCTGTAGGGATGTCAATTGCATTAACTGGTTGTATCCAAGCGGCCAGGAACAATAAAAGAATGACAATTGGGTAAAAATGTTTTTTGTTCATGATTAGTTTCTCCTTTCGCTTTGCCTTCTTTCGCCACAAGATGTGTTTGATTAGATGAAACCTGACTATTTCAACCTCTCCTTTTATCTTGCGAAAAAAGTAAATTTGGACTTCTCTATTTATATCTAATCAGCTACGCCGCTGAATCTTGCGTCCGATAATATATCCTGTCGATAAAAATGTCAAGTATTTTTTAGTTATTTTAAGGCTGAAGTGACAATTATTCTACAAAAAAGCAGATTTTAATTAGAAAATGCTGATTGGGAATGTCTTTTTTCTGAGGATTTTTTGTGGATTTACATCTGGCCGCCGGCTAATATTCTTGAATTACTGAGAGCCTCTGGATTTCCCGGCTAAAATCTTCTCTTACGTGGCAATAGCCAATAAACTCGTCAGTAACATCTTATTTTTTATTGCGGGGCCTTTATGTCTTCCAGTAGCAGTTGTTTTTTGGCATCTTTGACCTTTTCCAATGAAGGCATCGGCCTTTCCTTTATTTCCCAGAACTTTTCCATTGCGTCCTCGGGAATCGGCTCTCCTTCCTTGTAAATATGGGGAGAGAGGAAAACAATCAGCTCGGTATTGTTAACCACCGTATTAGTGTACTTGAACAGTAAACCAAGCAGCGGAATATCGCCGAGAATCGGTATCTGGTTGGTCTGCTTGGTTATTTCCTTTCGCCTGAGTCCGCCTATTACGACGAGCTGGCCGTCTTTGAGGAGCAGCTCGCTCCTGGTATTTCTTGTATCAATGATGGGGACATTGGTTAAACTTTCTCCTACGGTAACGTTCTGTTCCGAATCAACCGTGAGGAAAATAAGGTCCTCCTCAGTCAGCGTTGCGGTAACATCCAACGAGACTCCAACTTTCTTGAACTCGGTTCTCGACATGCTTCCACCCATGGATGTATTTACTATCTCGTTATATGGCAGCTCTCTGACGGCTTCGATTGAGGCGGTCTTACCACTTACGACCATAACCCTTGGACTGGCGATAATCTCGACATCTTTTTTCTGCTGAAGCATAGCTACAACGTTGCGAATCGAATTATTTATCACACTAAAGTCACCGCCGAGACCGGTGGTATTAAAGGCCGTAGCATTCCCGGTATTGGTCTCGTTCTTTATGGTCGAGCCAAGGCGCGTAGTGAAGTTTTGTCGGTACACGCCATTCTCAATTTCATCAGAGAGGAAATCCCAGTTAACGCCGATTTCAGTGTCATCACTCAGTTGTACATCGACGATAACCACCTCCACCATAATCTGCCGCGGTGTTTTGTCAACCTTTTTGATCTCTGATAATATCTTTTCAAGATTCTCTTTCGTATCACAAACTATCAACGAATTGTTTTTCGCGTTGGTCACTATAATCCCATAGGGAGAGGACATGTTGCCGATAGCATCCTTGAGGCTTTCGGCATCAAGAAATTTAAGCATTATAGTCTGAACAAACAACTCCGGCGATTCTACTACAGGTTCTAAAGTTTGAAGAGCTGCCGGCGAGGCGGGTTGTACAACTCTGGGAATATCTGCAAACGGGTTATCACGACCAACGGCCGATGCTTTGCTCTGTGCGCCTATCACCTGGTGAGATTGTGTAAGACAATATCCTGCACAGATGGTTAAAATAACGCAAGCAGGGGTTTTTTTTACAAATTTTGGTTTATTCATAAGGCAGGCTCCTTGTCTGTGAGCGCGCAAATTGTAATAGTTATATCACACCTTGGCAGATCCGAATTGTTGTTGAGAGCTTGAACCTTTACCGAGTCTATCCAGACTTTTTGCGTACGCGATTGCAGCCTTTCTATTAACTTGGTAATGTTCTTATATACACCCACTACACTTAGCACCGCGCTTTTAGTGACTATACCGGCGGTATCTTTCAATTGCCCGTCTTTAATAGGGTTTGGGACATTGCTTATCAGGTTAACAGAATAAACTATACAGCCTGTTTCTTTGGAAATGGCCTGTAAATCACTGAAAAACTCTCTTGCTTGATCAGGTGTAAACAATGTGCTCTGAAGCTGAGCGGATTGTTCGCGCAATTCTTGCAATTTCTTTTTCCTGGTCTCAACCTTGTTTTCAATAGATGTATTTATCTTTACTACGTTTTCCATAACAAACTCATACCGCTGCGCTGCTAACAGATAGTTAGTACGTGGAGCAACTATCCAGTTATACATCGCTAACGCTGCAATCAAAATCAGCGACGCTGAAACAGCGTTTCTTGATGAACGGCTCAATTTAGTAAGATTGTTGATTAACATCAGCTATTCTTCTTTTCTCGGGTCAGTGAACAATTGATCGTATACATCACTAATCCACCTGCCTTGTCTTCTCTTCTCATATTCAGAGACGCCGAGCTTATGTAATCCGATTCGTTCAGCATCTTCACAAACAAACGAACCACCTCATAAGATAGCGCAAGACCTTCCAGGTGCATCTCGGTATTGCCTTTGCTATAAAGTTTGGTTATACGCACGGCTCCAGGTGTCCGGCTTCTGACATCCTCCAGGATACCGGCCCAATCCAAACTATAGCGAGAATCCAAAATGCTTTTTAACCGGGCCGGTCTCTCTGATAACAGCCCGATTTGTCTGTCTAAGGACTCCTGTTCTCTAAGGAGGATATATGTGTCCTGTGACAGCTCTGTCTGTTTTTTATGGGTAACGTTCTCATTCACTTTGTTAGTCATCAGGCTCAATCCACCCGCAGAAAATATCATAAGTATCAGGATGGCGGCGATAATATTGGCTGTTATGAGGAAGTGTTTTTTGACGGATTTAACCTCAGCCGATTCCGGGGGAAGCAGGTTTACTCTTAAGCCGCCGCCGTTTTTATCCAAAAGCCTTATGGCCAGGCCAATCGCAGCCACTGAAGGTTTTTCAAGACTGCTGTCTTGTGCAACGAGTGTGTCTTGACAGGCGGTTTCATCTGTTCTGACCTGCAGGCTCGCGCTTGTGATTTTAGCCTTCAGAGATTCCTCAATATCTTCAGGCAAAAGAATAGAATCTGCAACAACTGTGACTTCCCACTTTCCGGAACTGTCCGCCGCCTCGATATCATAAAATCGAATAATTGCATTTATTTCTTCAGCAAGCCACCGACAGAGCTCTTCCGGCTCTGCTTTCTCTCTCTTAATATTCCTCGTCCCAACAAAATCTAAGGTCTGTTTTCTGAATACGCACAGGGTTAAGACGTTGTCCCGCAATATAGCTATTAGCACGTCACAATCAAATCTTCCTTCTATCTTTTTGGCATAAAGTGCCCGGGCATAGGCGAGTAGTGCCGGTTCAATCACCTCAGCATTAAGGCCCCCTCGACTGCACGCTTCGGTAAGCTTAGCCACCTTTTGGCCGTCAGTAGCGACTGCCAAAAGACGGCTCCCTTGACCTTGTCCCGACTTAATTCGGCAGAAGTCGAAGGCGATTTCTTTGCCTGATAAGGCAACACAGCTCTTCAATTCATTTCGAACCAAACGCCCTATATTTGTCGGAACTCCTTTGGGTATGTCTAAAATCTGCAAAATTGCAGGTTTTGTTAGTAACGATACTCCAGCGCGACTTATTCCTCGTATTTTATTGCGAGTTCTCAATCCCTTAATTGCTTGAGAAAGTATTACAGGATCTTCAACGTTGCCATCCTTTATTGCCCCATTGGGCACGGGGCTGCTGGCAGCTTTGAGTAATTCGATACCATTGGCGTTTTGCTTAAGCAATGCCAGACTTATCCTACCATCCGAAATATCAATACCCAATGCAGTCTTAGAGCTAAACATTATTCATTTACCCTCAAATTATCAATTCTTAGTATGTACGGACTGCTACTTCCAACTGTTATATCAGCTCTAACTTTGGCAACAAAGCCCTGCGATGAAGTACCTGTCGATGTTATCGTGAGATTCGGCAAAGCACCCGTGACATTGACAGTATATGAGCCGCCATTGAAAGCCTTATCGGTAAAGCCGCTAATCCAGCTCGAATCAAAACGAAGTTCGCTGAATGCGTCGTTGAGGCCAGCTTCAGCGGTAGTTAGGGCGTGCGCGGCGGAGATCTGATTATGCACGAGCTTGATCTCCTCAGTACTTAGCTGCAGCATTCCCATAACCACAGCCGCAAGCAGCGCTATTACAAAAATAACTATTAACAGTACCGAACCTTTATGTCTAAATTTCCCATCCATATCTGTCTTCACTTTCTATGGTAGGATCCCTCCAGCCAGCCCCAACACTCCTGCGTAGCCAGCGTCCAGAGAGCCGGAATGAGCACAGAGATAATGTGCGACATCTATCTGGCAAAGTGATGGGCTAAGGCACTTAACCGGGTCAAACTGGGAAGCCGGCTTCTGGCTAAGACTCCAGCTGCCGGTATCAACAGTAAGAACCACCGCTTGCCCCTTGTAATTTTGCCCGGTATAAGCGCAAAGAAAATTGGTATTGTCTATTTGACACAGTGCATGTTGACCGGCGGCCTGGGTTTCGAGGAACAGGGAGGAAGCCGGTTCTTTGCTAACAGCCCAGGTGCTTGTGTCAACGGTAAGGACAATCGCGTAGCCGGCAAAATTAAAGTCCCGGTAAACGCAAAGATAGTGTGTCTCATCAATCTTGGCCAAGGTGGGTTCCCTTACGAACTCAGTAAGAAAGTCACAAGGTGTCTCCGTGGTGACAGTCCAATCGGTGGTATTGACTGTCAGGACAACTGCCCGGCCGTAAAATCCGGCGCCAGGGCCCGTGTAAGTACAAAGATAGTGCGTTTCATCTATCCTGGCCAATCCAGGCTTGGCATAAGTATCACTGGCAAACTCAGTCACTATTCCCTCATTTATAGCCCAAATTGTTGTATCTACAATAAGGACAACCGACCGGACCAGCATACTCGATTCCTGGGCATAGGCACAAAGATAATGTTCGGCATCTATCTGAGACAACACCGGATAAACACAGTCTGCGGTGTCGAACTCCTCAGAGGGCCCAGCAGTAAGCTCCCCGGGAGTAGTTTCATACAGTACATGCGACCATCCATCGCCTTTGTCGCCTTGATAAGCGCAAAGGAAATGGGTGTCATCTATTCTGGCTAAGGCAGGTGTTATACCGCTTTTGGTATCGTATTCCAGAAAGCTGGCTGCGCTTACGCTCCAATCCACGGGATTGACCGTTAGGATACAGGCAAAACCGTCATCGTTGTCACCTCGGTAAGCGCAAAGATATTTTGTACCGCTCATGTGCACCAGGGCCGGCTCTAATCCGTTGAGCAAATCAAACTCCAGCCAGGGCTCCGACAATTTCAAAATGTCCCCGCCTGAAGCTGGCAACGCATTGGTGCGAATGTAAGCCTGCGTGGAAAAGGCCATGTCCTGGTCGAACTCGGCGGGATTTGTCATAGTCGTTTCGACCTTTACACTACGAATGGCATTGACGTCAGTTATAGCCGTGCTTAAGTCAACTGCACCATAGCAGCTAAACTGAAGCTTGCTGACCGGCCCGGCCAGGTCTGACAGGCTTCCGATTGGCCCGAATTCAACGTAGTTATTTACACCAATATCATATCGCAAGTTGTTCGCATCATTGTCTTGGAATTCGATGTAGCCATTGGTTTCAGATGAACTGCTTACCGCAGTTACCCGAACGGCCGTAGAGAGGTTACGGTTTAAGTGCTCTATCAGGACTCTGCCGTTCTGCAATGTCTCAGCAGCGCCGGCCTGGGAGTCCCAACTGTTCTGAATAATTCTAAATTGTGGCAATATGGCTGCAAAGATGATAGTCATTATAGCCATGGCTATAACCATCTCCACCAGGGTTAGACCCAGCACCAATTTCTGGCGCTGGGCCAGAATAATCCTAATCGTAGGAGAATCTTCCCATGCTCTCAAAATTGGTGCTGGGCGAGTTTTATTGTTTTGGTACTGAATCACAGCTAACCGCCGATAATCGATTACACTCCATCCTTCGGGGCTAATCTTCTTGTTTTTCTTTTAGCGCACAGCGCCTGCCGCTCCTGCTGTTATTTTCGGCATAAAACAAAGGACTGTTCGCTGAGTTTTGAATTATCGGCTGGTGGAAATGAGATTAAAAAAAATCACGATTAATCGGACGATTTGGCAATGCTGGCCTGTCTTTATCGGGAATAAGTACTTACCACAAAAAAAATTTATTAGGTCAGCCCAAAAGTCCTATAAGTTTGCCAGAAATCCTTGCCGGAAACAAGGCAAACCTGTGGTGTCTTGTTTCTAAATGGGTTTACCATCTCCTTGCAACGAGTGTGGCCAGAGTGACTTCGACTTCGTCGGCTTCGAGTTCGTTGTTATTGTTGAGGTCATAGCCAACTGATATCTCTATTGTTCTAAGGTTAGAGCTCACGGTGGTATCCACCACGCTACACAGGTATGGGCCGTCAAGGGATGTGGATGTTTCCACAAAATTGCTGGAGTAGTTATAGATTGAGAGCGCCCTTATTGCATCGAGCTTGGCCTGGGCAAGTGTGAGGCTGCGGGTTTTACGTTCTATAATTGTAGAGGTGACTTGGGCACCCGTCAGTGCTTTTAGGATTGGAACTATTGCGATAATTAGCAGAGCTGATGCGACAACAACCTCTGTGAGAGTGAAACCCGCTTGTGCGTAGCTCGTGACTTGTGACTCGTCGCTCGTGTTACGCTTTATGCTTCTTGTGAACAGTATTGTTAGTTTTCGGAGCATTTTACCGTGCCTGTTGCTGGAATAATGGTAATAGTAATACTCTTCCCTCCGCCATCAACGTAGAGTTCATTGCCGCTTCCTTCTTTTAGATTTCCCAAGGGACCGAACTCAAAAATTGAATCACCTTTACAAGAGACTGCCGGATCAATATTGTACGAATCTTCCACCACCGAAGTATTGAGGTTTATGATTTCGTAGCCTGTATAATTAGGCCCTCCTATCATACTCAAGCTAAAACCCGTAGTATTGTTTGCAGCGTCGGAGATAGCAAGTCTGCGGGTGCGGCGAAGGTCGGTAACAATCCTCCTGGCAACGGTCTGGGCTTTGTTCTTTGAGATGGCGGCGCGATTGAGTCTCGGCACGGCAATAGCGGCCAAGATACCAAGCCACATTACGACAATAATCAGTTCGAACAAGCCGAAGGCCCTGTCTTTTTCAGGTATCATTGGCACCAAGCAGCTAAAAAGGGAAAAGATGGCTGCCGGCCGTCCACAGCCATCTTTGTTGTTTTATCTACACAAACTATGTCCAGTTTTTAACCTGCCCCCGCTTGCCATTAGGGATGGGTATGCTCAGTAACCCGATTGTTGGCGTTTAAAGTGTAGGGCGTCCCAAATGGGCATACAGGTGGCCCATCAGGGAAATAGTCTGTGTCAGTAGTCACATCTGTCAGCAATGTCGGCCAGGCATCCGTTCTTGAGTAGTACAATTCGACCTGTGTGTTTATCAGGTCGACATTAGTTTTGCAGGCATTGATCTTGGCATTTGTTGCGCCTCCCATAATCCTTGGAAGAGCAATTGCCGCCAATGCCCCGAGGATCAAAACGACGATCAACAGCTCAACTAGCGTAAAACCTTTTCTGAATTTCATTTTTTTGCCTTTCAAAAAGACACTATATCTAAACTTAGTTCTTGATGAAACCATCGACAAAATATATCTGATACTTTATCACTATCCTTGAAAAGGCGACTAAAGCAGCTTTAAGTTTAGTTCGCCAATCGAACATAGATACGTTTATAGCAGTGTTTATCGGAATCAATCACCTTTTCTTATTATTGGTGAGTATTCCACTTAACAAATATTAATGCAATAATAGCCTTGGTTAGATGTCCGGTACGATAGCACCCTAATCCTCTTTACTTCTCCTGCAGCACGCTGGGGTGTTCCAGACCTGCTCTTCAATCATTCCAAATATTGCATGTAATCGAACATTGGCAAATACACTGCCATGAGGATAAAACCCACGATGACTCCCATAATAATTGTCAACGCTGGTTCCAATTTCACAATTAAAGTGTTCATTGTCCTGTCAATATCTTTGTCGAGAAAATCAGCACCTTTATTCAACATTTGGGCTACCTCCCCCACTTCCTCACCCGAAATAGCCAATTGTGTGATCATTGGGGGAAAGATGTCGTAGTTCTTCAAGGATTCACCAATACTATTACCTCTCTCAATAGCCCCTTGCAATTCTTTAGCAATTCCCGTCAGTTTGTGATTATGAGCAACCGCAGATGCTACCTCCAGAGCCCTAATTGGTGAAACTCCCACAGAAGTCAACATTCCAAAGGTCCGTGTAAAATGGGAAATCACAACCATACGATTAAGTTTACCGAGAACAGGCATATTCAGCTTGAAACCGTCCCACTTTGCTCTGACATAGGGGCTTCTGGACAGCCGATGTAGTATTATCGCTGCTCCCACCACAATAAACGGGATTGCCCACCAACAGTTTCTCAGTAGAGAGCTTAAGGTTACAAGAGCCTGGGTAGGACCGGGCAGCTCGACATTCAATCGTCCGTACAATTTCGAAAAGACAGGCACGATAAAAGCCACAAGGCAACTAACAACCACAAAGCAGACAACAGTCACCATGACTGGATAAGCAAAGGCGGATCTGATTTTTCGCTTTATATCCAACCGCTTTTCGAGATATTCAGCACTCATCTCAAGAGCTTCTGATAATTTCCCTCCGGACTCACCAGCCTCAAGCATCCCGGAAAAAAAATCTGAGAATACATCACTGTACTTTCCAAACGCCTTTTCTAAACTTGAGCCATTTTCGATGCTTTGTCTAACATCAGCGACTATATACCCAAAGGCCGGATTTTTACTCTGTTCCTCTAATACCTCAAGGCACCTTGTGATTGACAGCCCCGCCGAATACATTTCCGCAAACTTGTAGATAAAAGTAACTACTTCGGACTGCTTGATTCTCCTGTGTCTTCTCGTTGGGTGCCTCCGCTTGCGGGCTTTTATTAGAACGTAACCCATCTTGGATAGTTCTTCGCGCAACACGCCAACATTATCAATGTCGTCATAAGTACCAGTGAGCGTATCCCCGGTTTCATCTTTTGCCGTATAGGCATAGACAGCCATCAGTTCGTCCTCATATCAACAACTCGCATCAACTCTTCAACAGTTGTGACGCCATTTAAAACTTCATTAACTGCGCTCTCTCGGAGAGTTTTCATACCTTCCTCGATCGCCTTTTGTTTAATTTCCACATCGTCGCTTCTGCCGATGATCATTCTCCTTATTTCTGGAGAAATGCACAGTATCTCATAAATGCTTTTGCGTTCATGATATCCGGTATGATAGCAGCTTTTACATCCTGTTCCTCGGTAATGTCTTATCTTCTTTTCTTGATAGGACTTACCGAATAGACACTTTAGTTCGTGCTCTGTTGGCTCATATTCTTGCCTGCACTTTGGACAAGAGACCCTGATAAGCCTTTGGGCTACCGTTCCCAGAAGCGCTGAAGCGACAAGAAATGGTTGTATGCCGAGGTTAATCAAACGCGAAATTGCACCTGCAGCATCATTTGTATGTAATGTGCTTAAGACCAGGTGACCGGTCAGAGCCGCGCTGACAGCTATTTCGGCGGTTTCAACATCACGAATTTCACCGATTAGTATGATATCCGGGTCTTGTCGGACGATGCTTCGCAGGGCCGATGCGAAAGTCCTTCCCGCGACCGGTTTAACCTGGACCTGGGTGATACCATCAAGACGATATTCAACGGGGTCTTCAACAGTAACTATATTCCTTTCGGGCGTATTGAGCAATTGAAGCATCGTATAGAGCGTAGTAGTCTTACCACATCCAGTGGGGCCCGTCAGCAAAAGCATACCGTAAGGATTCTTGACTATTGATCTGAATTTCTGATTATCGTCTGGGTAAGTTACGATTTCGTCAATTGACCACTTATCTACATCCTTATCGAGAAGTCTGATTACTATCTTCTCTCCTCCTATTGCCGGCAGGGACGAGACTCTAAGATCATAATCTTTGCCATCTCGCCGCGCAATCATATGACCATCTTGAGGAACCCTCCGCTCAGAAATGTCCATGTCCGCCATAATTTTAATGTGTGATATTACCTCTTGCTGAGTTGACGAGGGTATGTTGAGTGCAGGGCGTAATGTCCCGTCAATACGGTACCTTACCCTCACGTCAGATTCCTGTGGCTCAATGTGTACATCGCTTGCCCGAGAATCGATGGCGCCATTTATTATGGAAGAAACCAGCTTCGCAATAGGAGAACCGGAAACTCTTACTGATTCCTGATCAGCCTCATCGTATTGGGCACTCTTGGCAGGTTCTTCCTTCAACCGCATCGAGACTATATCCTGCTTTGTCACATTTGTGACGTTGAAATGATAATGTACAGCCTGTCTTATGGCATTGGACGTGGCAGCAACCGGAATGACCTTGTATCCGGTCTTCATCTCAATTTGATCCCGGATAGACAGATTCAAAGGAGAACTCATCGCCACCCGCAGTTGATTATCCTCCTTCTTTATCGGAATCACATTGTGCCGACTAGCTATCTCATAAGACACCAAGTGGGCCACCATCGGATCAACCATTTCAGGGGCAAGATTGACAAACTCGATTTTGTTGGCACTGGCAATAACCTGGGTCAACTGGTCTTCATCGAGAAGATTTTCCTTTTTCAGTATACTCACCAGACTTTGTCCGGTATTTCGGTGCTGGTCGATTGCAGCCTGAAGTGTTTTCTCATCGAGAATCCTCTCTTCAATAAGAAACGAAATTAATGGGTCCTTCTTTTCCATAATATTCTAATATGTCTAAAGACTGCTGAATTAGCCTACAAACAGTATCGACAGCACATTATGACCACTTAATAACAAACAAACTATAAAGCGATACCACTAACCTGCATCTTGTACAAAGACCTATAATAACTTTTTTTGTAAACACGCTTCTATTGTATAAACAGCCACAATATGGTTTCTATGCCTTGTGTCTATGAGTCTAATCATAAGTTTAAATTTTTCAGTGAAATAATATTTTTTCAATATAGCTAAATATAAAGGGTGCATGATCTCCACTAAAATCAAAAATGATATAACATTACGCCTTGTAAATAAACGCAGGCAGGGATACCATACTTGAAATCGCAGCTTTGACACCCAGCAAAATGCCATTTCTTCAGTTCACGACATACGGTAGCTGATCACAAGGTATCGCGGATTCTTTTGGTAACAGCCGAGACATGGCTCGGCCAGTTTGGTGGTACAACGCCACCTCAAGTGATTACGGTTTTTCTTTAATTACATACTTCCTGCTATTTTCAATTACCCTGTCGGTCTCTTCGGAAACATCTTGTGTCACATTCCTTGGCTGCGATAAAGTTCTATCGCAAGAGAATCCAGCAGGATACAACGCTAATGAACAAAAACACAATCCGGAGTCGGTAGTCGCGAAAGACCGGCACTTTCTCGATAGGTGCAAAACCCGGCCACTCGAAACAGACTCCCTCTATCCCCAAAAGAATTATATGATCGATACACTTCTTTTCATCCGGCCGCTTAATCCGATTTCACACTGAAAATTGTCAAAAAATATTTGTATTTCCGCAAAATATTGACATCTATTCGAACTCGATATAGGCAAAATTAACATCTGTGGTGTCATTTTGGAGACATAATGTCACCTGAAAATCAGGGTGTTTTTCAGCTCCTGAAAGAGGTGACTTTTCACTGTTCTACAGCTTCTGTTTGCGGCAGATTGCTTTCACAAAAA
>CAZLIO010000007.1:0-26182 GCA_964559025.1 uncultured Pirellulales bacterium
CCGGTTCTGTGAGGGGCGTTGAAGCTCTTTCATATGGCAGAATATTGTGACACTCTTCAATCGAAAGAGAAGAGAAACAGGGAAAACAAAGTATGCCTAAATGATAGAGCTTTACGTCTACTCGACCATGATGTCACTTGAAAATCAGGGTGTTTTTCAGCACCTGAAAGAGGAGACTTTTCGAACAATTCTGGCATTTTACAACTCTCTCTGACTTCGAAAATTCCATCAGGCCTTAACGCTTTTTTCCTTTGTTCGAAGGATATTTTTGTAAGCCACCCACGATCCAAACCATCCCACCCCGACCCGCGACTGACGGGAGGCGGTTTGTGTGGGAGAGCCGGAACAGGAGCTTGGAATGGCTGGCTCTTTTGGCTACAATGTTCTATTGCATCTTAACGCGTCGTTGGTCAGAGTCCCAGTAATTGGGTCTGTGTGTAATTTGGAACACAAACAAAACCGACGCCAGAATGTCGCTGAGATCGCCCCGGTCATATCCCGTACGGTTGTCGCCAGGGGGCGTAGTTCCAATTCTGAAACAGATTCATCGCTGCGCGGTCCATCACCGGATTCTCGGGTAGCAACACGACCGC
Source organism: uncultured Pirellulales bacterium (assembly GCA_964559025.1). Lineage (GTDB taxonomy): Bacteria > Planctomycetota > Phycisphaerae > Sedimentisphaerales > Anaerobacaceae > NIOZ-UU13. The sequence continues at coordinate 594 of CAZLIO010000007.1, forward strand.
ATCGAAGCATGCTCCGGCTTCCGCGCCGAGGATTAAGTGATGTTTTCCTGCCGTGAGACGGACGTCCGGGATTCGATACCACGACCAGCAGCTGTATTGCTCGCCATAATGGGCGAACATCTTGGTATGTGCCAGCTTCGGATCCGTCCAGTCGGTGAATCCTATCATAGCGGTGGCTTGAAGATTGCGGGAACTGCCCTCATCCAGCGTGAGTGTCATGCGGGTCGAGCTTTGCGGCTCCCAACGGGCCCGCAGCCACAGGGCGTACTTGCCTGCGCCCGGCACGGTCATGTCAAAACCCAGTTTTCCGGCGCCGCTGAATGTCATTACACTTGCGCCGCTTGCTTCGGGCAGGTTCGTAGGTGATGCCTCTCCTGTGATTTGGTCGGCCTGTTCGGCTTCACGAACCAACGCAGCATCAGCAACCAGCACCTGCGCAGGAATACTTCGCTGGCGCCCGCGCTCCTGGACTATAACGTCAAATGTCTGAATTTCACCGGTACTGGCCTTGCCCGGTTGCAGCGTGAACCTGGCTACGGCAGTTTTGTCAGGGCTGGAAAGCTCAATGGACTTTTCGACGGGCTCGCTCGTCCAGCCATCCGGTAGGTTCTCAAGTGACATTTCGCCATACAAGTGCCGACCATGTAATTTTGCCTCCACCAGAGTTTTGCCTCCAGGGGCAACAATAAAGAGATTCCGATACGCCTGGTCGTCATCCATATAATAGCTGATAGAGTTTAGCGAAACCGCCAGCTTGCTTTGGTAGCGCTCGAGCCATTGGCAAGTAGTCTTGACGGGGACGGCTGGTGGTCCACCAACGAAGCTGATACGGTTGTCCCCTCGTGATAGCTTGCCCGGCAGTGTTAGCGGCGAGACGACGAACGTCGTGCGCACCTTCAATCCGGTTACCCCTGCGAGCTGCTCCGCAGCAAGCCGGACCTTCAGCCAGTAGCAGTAGCGTGCAGCTATCTCTTCGCGCATATTGACTGCGATTCTTCCTGTCCGGTTTGGATTTTGCCAGAGCTCCGTCCAGCTCTTGCCCTGGTCGATAGACGATGACACCATGATTGCTCCGGGCTTGCCAGCCTTGTATGAGCCGGAAACCATCGCATCAGAAAAGATATAGGGACACTCGACTTGATAGATTAAGGTGCCGGCTCTGGCCTGGTCTCGCGAGCGTAGGGTCGCTGGCTCCTCGCCGTGGCGTCTGATCATCGTATTGTCGAAGGTCGAGGCCTCCGTTTCGATGGCCGGCTCATAGATGATGGCGCCATTACCGAAGTATGGCGGGATTTTGGCCAGGGGGACTGGCTCGCGATTGCCCATGACCTCGAACCATCGACCTTCATTGTGCCAGCAGATGCTTACTCGCTCGCCCGAACGCAGCGGGAAGTCCATATTATGCGGCTTTTCCGGTGTTCCGAACGTTGCCCTGCTCCTCCGACCCCGCAGCCAAGCGTTCATATCTCCACCCTGACGCAGTTTGAGATAGGGGTCCTCCTCCAGACCACGTCGGCTGAGCACAGTGGCATTATCTCTATTGAGCCAGTACAGTCGCGGTGAAAGGTCGAAGAGCCGCCAACTGCCTTGGTAAAAGGCCTGCTCGAACTGATGGTGCGTGCCTGAGGCATTGTTTGAGGAAATGCCAGCGGCCAGAAAGAGCTTGCGTAACATATGGTTAAGCGGGCCGCACTGGTCGAACGGATAGATATTCAAAGCCTTGAGCAGAGTATATGAGACACGTGGGCGGTGACGGGTTGGAAGTGTCTCGCAGTAGTGGGCGTCGAAGTAGTTCGTGGTCTGCAGGGCATATTTGAATGTCTCGAAGGCCTTTTTACTATCGCTGGCTGCATCTGGGGCCAGGGTGGTAGCAATGCTCTCAACACTGAAAGGCACTACATTGTCATTAGCGCGCCAGCGGGGCAGCATAGTTGTTCGGTCGGGTGAGCTTTCGATGTGTTGAAAGGTAACCGAGCACATCAGCGGCTCAAAGTCACCGCCAACTTTAAGCACGAAACTATCATCTGTTCCTGTGACGGTGCGTTCGACTTCTCGCAGGCGATAATCGATAAAGCGAGGATCGGGCAGTTTGCGGGAAGGGCGGGTTACCGTTAAACGATTCTCTGCACGGTTGGCCTGGAACAGTCCGGGAGAAGGGTCCGGCTCGACGAGAATAAGTCGGCGATCAACTTTTCCCTTAGTAAAGATTTCCAGAGGAACATTTTGCTTTTGAGGTGGCAGCTCGCAGGCCAGGTGGCCGCGGACAAACCTGTCGTCGGAATCGTGGGTTCCACAACATCCGTTCTCAAAGTGAAAGAGGACCCGTGTATGTGGGTCTATCTGGAACTCTTTGCGAGGGACATCGAAGTCTTTGTTGTAGCGGTTGATATCTGAGATTCGAAATTCATCCAGGACGGCCTCGGTGGCGTAGTTGGGGCTGCAAGTCTTGTCACCGCCTACAAACGCCTGCATCGGCAGACTTCTACTGTCTTCTTCGGCGATGCCGATGCCTTTGTTTTTATTGTCGCTTATCGCAACGAGACTGCTCGGCCAGGGGCGGCTGCCGGGCCCCTGTTCTGCTACGCGTTTACCATCCACAAAGAGCTGAAGGTGTGCCTTAGGGAAATCCCAGGTGGCTGCGATATGGTGCCACCGGCCATCCCTCAAGGCAGCAGACCCACGAACAGTGCGCAACTGACATCCGGCATCGGCTACTGTAAACTCAAGTTTGTTCTTGCCCGGCGAGCCGAGCTTGCGCAAACGCGATTGCAGCCGATGGCCATAGGCAATGCCCTCGAAGAAGATATGTTCAGCGCCATCGTCTGCGTTCCATAACGGGCGGCACCAGAACTCTAATGTGCCCGCTTCAAGACCCCAGTGAACGGAACGAGGATTGGGATTGAACCTGCCGGCGGTAAGGGTTCCTTCCGATGCTCCGTTGAAAGCGAGCCGGCGTATGCCCGTGAACTCAAAGCCGCGATTTAATGGTGCAGTCTTCAGTGCGCCCTCAACGAAACCGGCATTGCTTTGGGCTGGCCAGGTTAACCGCTGTCCCGGACGGATAACCAGGCGGTCGAGCCATACTGTGAAAAAGTACTGTGGTCCTGTGAGAATCTGGCGGGTGTCTGCATCTCTGACGTAGCAACGCACCCGGATACTAATCTTTACACGGGCGGCCTCGCAGCTGAATCTGCCTCGCTCGCAGAACTGCACAAGATGACCCTGGGCCAACTCGATAGTAAGCCAGCGTGGCTGTACTGCGTATTCGAGGATGCGCGAGCCATCTGCTCGGAACTGCTGAAGTTCGATGGATACCGGCGCACCATATTTGGCGCGCTCGGCCAGCAAGTCACATTGAAAGACCATCTCCTGCCCGGCGTACTTGTGGACGTCAACCATCTGCGAAATGGTAACCTCGCGAGGAGTGTTTTCGGTGACATTCTCGTCCACGACTACCTTTAGCGAGCGTTGTCCGGTCGTATGTACGAATCTATCCAGTCGGACAAGTTCCACAGGCGTTATCTGCCAGCCGACGGGTATACCATCAACTTCATCCTCAAAGCTGGAGTTGTAGAGCAGGTTTGTTGGCGGCAGGAGGTCTGCATCATAATCTTGGGCCTTGATGCCGCGGTCCTTTGTATCAAAATAGATATCATAAACACTAACCTGGTTGGCCTGCGGGTGAGCGAACCAGGCAAGATAGACCTGGTCCCGGCTTTTGACAGCATTGAATTCGCTGCGATAAACAAAAGGCACTTCTCGTGTCGGCTCTTTCACGCGGTGCTCGATAATGCGTAGTGACCCAGGGTCGAACTCTTCAGCTATGTCGGCTCGCTTCAGCAGCATAGGAAAGTCCGTCACAACCTCAGTTGGCATGGCAGCATCGTCGCGAGAAGGGATATTGCTGGTTATGGTTGTGCGAAAGCGCCATCCGGCATTCCACCAGGGAGCCGGCTCGGCAGAAATCGCTATCGGGCAAACTACAAAAACAAAAGCAAGGGCACACAAGACCCTCGCTATTATCCGGTCACCACTCATGAAGAACACTCCTTGAAATCACGAAATCTTATCATCCGGACAAGGATTCAATTTACGTATCTTTACTTTACACCAGAAAGTCGTCGAGTGCAAGTTCATTGTTGAACGATAACTGTCCCAAAGATTCTGGGAGAGTTATGGGCTAAAGAAGATTTCGAAATCGTCTCACTCCTCCGTAACCACGGCGTCAAGGAATAACCACCCCACCCCGACTAGCGACTGCTCCAGTAATTTCTGTCCGACAACTGTGGATACGCTACTGTTGTGCTGCTGCCAGCATCATAAGCTCTTATTTGACAAGTATAAACCATTTATTCACAATCACTTACAAACAGACCACTCGGATTAAGTATACTAACGAAATGAGTCAATTATACAACCTTTTGTAGAATATGGTCTTATATTCAACATAGCTTAAAATTCTCGGGCCATGTCTCCAATTTGTCACTATTTTGCATGAAATCCATGCTCCTTTTTCACTTGATTTAGACACCTAAAGTCACGATAGATTGAGTTATGAAAAAGGTATGGATCTACAAAAGAAAACGTGTCAAGGGCTGGTGGATAGGATGGTATGAAAGCGGCAAACGCAAAGCAAAGGCCTTACCAACCAAGGTTTTGGCGGAACATTTTCGACAGATAAAATATACTCAATTGAACTTCGATGTATTCACTGGGACAGTCACGGTCGATTGGCAGCAGATGGTTGCAGAATACAGACATGGCAAACAAGTAGCTGGTTATGTTGAAGCTTCAATTTATGAAGTAGCCCTCACGCTGCGTCACTTTGAACGGTTGGTTGGAAGATGTAACTCAAAACAAATTAAGCAAAACGCTATTGATAAGTACATACTCGAAAGAGGCAAAGAGGTAATACGTTCAACAGTCAATAAAGACATCAGAAACCTGAGAGCGTTTATTAACTGGTGCAGGAAAAACAGATACGTCAATGGAGAAATAAAAATCAGGGAATTGAAGGAAGATGAAAGACCTGTCAAATCCTTAAGTAACACTCAGATAAAGAAATTGCTTTCAACTTCTAAACCATATAAGACGTTGTGGATGAGAATTCTGTTGGCTTTAGGCACAGGCCTTAGACTCCGTGATATTGAGTCATGGAGGATCTCTGATATTGACTTTGAAAACAGTTATGTCACTACAAGGAGTAAGAAGACCAGGAAGAGTATGGGCTCACGGCCTGTGCCGGTTCCGATCATGGCTGAGCTGAAGAAATATGTTTCCGGATTGGGTGCTGAACAAGAAAATATATTTAATGATAATTTCAGCCGGTACAGATGGAAAAAGATACGTCATAAACTTGGTTTGGATGATTTCAAATTTCATGATTTACGCAAGACCTTTGGTTTTGTACTCGCTCAGCACGGCGTCTCCACAGCCGTCACACAGAAATTGTTGGAACACTCTTCCCCTGATCTAACAAATAAGGTGTATACGAATGTTGGTCCTGTCCTGCGCCATGCAGTTGATCAAATACCGGTTGACGACTGGTTGTAATCTGGTAATCCAAGTTTTGCAAGTTGGACCCGTCCTCTTTTCAACATCCGGTGTGAGATACTGGATTGGGTTTCGAGATTAGCTATGTTAGGCATTAAAAGATCAGCCCATTTCGACTCAAAAAACATAAACACTGCGGCGTTTTGATGGTTGAGAGCGTAGGCGAATAGTCTTTTTGGGCAAAGCTGACAACAACTCAGAAATCTTATGTTTTGTGAACTTTTTGTAATACTAACAACTATCAGGCATAGTCGTCCCACTTGATTTGGACTTTGCTATTTTGACATTCATCCATCAATTTTACAAATTTCTCAAACAGAAAATTTGAATCATGCGGGCCCGGTGAGGCCTCTGGATGGTATTGAACACAAAAAGCAGGGATTTTCTTGCAGCGAAATCCCTCGAGGGTTTGGTCGTTGAGATTCATGTGTGTTAGCTCCACATCCTTATCGTTGAGCGAGCCAATATCTATGCAAAAGCCGTGGTTTTGACTGGTTATTTCTATCTCATTAGTCTGGAGATTTTTAACCGGGTGATTAGAACCATGATGGCCAAACTTGAGTTTAAATCTTTTTCCGCCCAGAGCCAGTGCCAATAACTGATGGCCAAGGCAAATCCCAAAAATTGGAATCGTTCCCAACAGATTTTGTATTGTATTGATCGCATAATCGACCGGGTCTGGGTCACCTGGGCCGTTGCTCAGGAAGACACCATCAGGTTTTTGTGACAATACATCTTTGGCTGATGTTTTTGCCGGCACAACCCATACATCGCAGCCGTGCGAACGAAGTAATCTCAGAATGTTAAGCTTAATTCCAAAATCAAAAGCTACAACTTTGTATTTAACCTGCGTCTTCTTCTCCTTACCAGTTAGTACATCTGCTACTCCCTTATCCCAGTGATATGGTTTTTTTGCCGTTACGTCTTTAACTATATCGCGGTCAATAAGGCCAGGATATTTATTTAGCTTTTCCTTCAACTTTGAAATACTCAAACCATCATTCGAGATAATACCCCTCATAGCACCATCGGTTCGGATGTGCTTTACGAGCGCTCTGGTGTCAATACCCTCCAGGCCGACAACATTGTTGGCCTTTAGATAGTCGCTCAGCGAATTTTTGTTTCGCCAGTTGCTGGGATAATTGCAGTTTTCCTTCACAATAAAACCCTTAGCGAAAACTTTTTTGGATTCGATATCCGCTTTATTGGTTCCGTAGTTACCGATCAAAGGATAGGTCATGGTAATTATCTGCTCGTGGTAGGATGGGTCAGTCAATATCTCCTGATAACCAGTCATGGCCGTATTAAAAACAACCTCACCGCACTTGGTAGCTTTAGCACCAAAGGATTTGCCCTCAAAAACGGTGCCATCTTCAAGTAATAAAATAGCTTTCACTGGTGGACTCCTATCGATAGTAAGACTGTATAGGTTTGACACCAACCTTCTTGGCTTTTAGTGCTTCAATTGCCATAATCGTGGCCTCTACACCCCTGATGGTAGTCACGTAGGGGATCTGTTTTTCAATAGCATTTCTTCTTATCGGAAATGAGTCCCGAATCGATTGCTTGCCGATAGTCGTATTTATGATCAGGTCTATTTTCCCGTTTATGATATAATCCACTATGTTGGGCCGGCCTTCGGTCATCTTTAGGGCAAACTCCGCCGGAATATTGTTGTTGATGAACTCAATGCAGGTGCCTTTAGTGGCAATGATCTTAAAACCAAGATTATGAAACCTGCGTGCAATCTCCACAGCCTTGGCTTTGTCACTGTCTTTGATGCTGAAAAGGACATTGCCGGAAATCGGCAGATTATTTCCTGCTGCTATTTGTGATTTTGCAAACGCAATTCCAAAATCATCCGATATTCCCATAACTTCACCGGTTGAAAGCATCTCCGGGCCCAGTAGTGTGTCTATCCCAGGGAATTTAATAAACGGAAATACTGCCTCCTTAACGGTAAAATAACTGCGTCGTACTTCCTTTGTGAATTTCAATTCGTCCAAGGTTATGCCGGTCATTACCTTGGCTGCGAGCTTGGCAAGCGGCACGCCGATTGATTTACTAACAAAAGGTATAGTTCGAGAGGCACGGGGATTTACTTCGAGTATAAAAATCTGACCATTCTTGATTGCCATTTGCACATTAATGAGGCCCTTCACTTTTAATTCCAGAGCCAATAGTTTTGTTTGTCTTTTAACCTCTTGGAGAATCGTTCTGTCAATCGAAACTGGTGGTAGAGCACAGGCACTATCACCAGAGTGCACACCTGCCTCTTCAATATGCTCCATTATTCCCCCTATGACAACTGTCTTGCCGTCACTAATGGCATCGACATCTAATTCGATAGCATCATTAAGAAATTTATCAATCAAGATAGGATGTTCACCTGAAGCTTCAAATGCCTTTTCCACACAGGCTTTTAACTCTTGCTCGTCATAGATAATTTGCATTGCCCTGCCGCCGAGCACAAACGAAGGGCGAATTAACAGTGGATAGCCGAGTTTGTTAACAATTTTTAGAGTTTGCGAATATGTCATAGCCGTACCGCTGGCAGGCTGGCGAAGTTTGAGTTTTTTGACCAGCCTACTGAAATGTCTGCGGTCTTCGGCATATTCGATGCTCTGTGGCGAGGTGCCGATTACCTTTACTCCAGCTTTTTCCAGAGGCACCGCCAATTTCAATGGTGTCTGGCCACCAAATTGCACAATCACGCCATCGGGATTTTCCTTTTCCACGATAGACATTACGTCCTCAAAAGTAAGCGGCTCAAAGTAAAGTCGGTCTGATGTATCGTAGTCAGTGCTTACGGTTTCCGGATTGCAGTTTACCATTATTGATTCTATACCGATTTCTCGCAGTGCAGACGCTGCGTGACAACAGCAGTAATCAAATTCAATACCCTGGCCTATGCGGTTTGGCCCGCCGCCAAGAATGATAACTTTTCGCCTATCGGTTGGATTGGCTTCACACTCTGCCTCAAAGGTTGAATAAAAATAAGGCGTCATTGCCTCGAATTCGGCACCACAGGTATCAACGGTTTTGTAAACTGCGTTTACACCAAGGCCCTGGCGGTACTCGCGTAGCTTTGGCTCTTCTGTTTTCAAAATAGATGCCAGGTATTTATCGCTGAAACCGTATTCCTTGATCCTCCGCATATCATTGCTTCTTAGTTTTGCTAAACCGTTCGACTTAATCTTTTGCTCAAGTCTGACAATATCCTTTATGTTGTTTAGGAACCAAGGATCGATTTTGGTAAGCTCAAAGATTACATCGGTGGAAAGTTTTCTTCTGAAAGCTTCGGCGACATACCATATTTTGTCCCAGCAGTTTGTGCTCAGCTTCTCCTTGAGCTGAACCAGCGAAAGGTCACCATCAATATGCTTTTTGTCAAGAGAATAACGATCAATCTCAAGTGACCGTATGGCCTTTTGCATGGCCTCCTTAAAAGTCCTGCCTATAGCCATAGCTTCGCCAATTGACTTCATTTGCACGGTCAATTCAGAATCGGTGCCGGGAAATTTTTCAAATGTAAATCTCGGCCATTTTACTACACAGTAATCGATAGTAGGCTCAAAGCAAGCGGGTGTTTTCTTGGTAATGTCGTTTGGAATCTCATCAAGGCTATAACCGACTGCAAGCAGGGAAGCGATTTTAGCGATAGGAAAACCGGTGGCTTTAGAAGCAAGCGCTGAACTTCGAGAGACCCTGGGATTCATTTCAATCACGTAGAGCTTACCGTTTTCAGGATTGACAGCAAATTGAATGTTGGAACCGCCAGTTTCTACACCGATAGCCCGCATAATCTTAAGCGCAGCATCACGCATTATCTGATACTCTTTGTCAGTGAGAGTCTGGGCCGGTGCAACGGTGATGCTGTCACCGGTGTGGATACCCATTGGGTCAAGGTTTTCGATAGAACAGACAATAACAACATTATCTCTTTTGTCTCTCATTACCTCCAGTTCGTATTCTTTCCAACCGACGACGGATTCTTCGACCAAGACCTGACTGGCAGGACTTAGATTTAGTCCCCAATGAATGTAGCGCTCGAACTCTTCGGCGTTGTAGGCAACGTTTCCGCCTGTGCCACCTAATGTATATGAAGGGCGGATAATGGTAGGAAAACCAACATATTCGATGATTTTCCGCGCCTCCTGCCATGAATGGGCATAGCCGCTTCTGGGTACCTGCAGACCTGAGTCCTCAATGATTTTCTTGAAACGGTCTCTTTCCTCGGCTTTTTTGATAGTTGGAAGTTTTGCCCCGATGAGGCGTACGTTATATTTTTTCAATATACCTCTTTCGGCTACTGCGACGGCAGTATTAAGGGCTGTTTGCCCACCCAGCGTCGGCAGGAGACTATCAGGCTTCTCGGCGCGAATGATCTTTTCGACTATCTCAGGCGTAATCGGCTCAATGTATGTTCTGTGCGCCAGTTCGGGGTCAGTCATTATAGTAGCGGGATTGCTGTTGACCAGGATGACCTTGAAACCTTCCTTTTTGAGAACTTTACAGGCCTGTGTGCCGGAATAATCAAATTCGCAGGCCTGACCGATGACAATCGGCCCTGAGCCTATTATCAGTATCTTATGAATATCCTTGCGTTTCGGCATTATAATTGCCTCTGACTTATTGATGGATAGTACCCAAGCAAACCTTTTCTATCACCTCAACGCGAAATATACAGGTTTGTTATCGGCATTCTCCTGTCTTTGCCAAACGCCTTTGGAGTAATCTTAACTCCTGGTGGCGATTGCCTTCTTTTATATTCATTGTGGTCAACCATCCGTATCACGCTGCTGACAACGGTCAGAGAAAGACCTTCTTGTATCAACTGCTGGGAAGATTTATCCTCTTCAATGTAACCTTTGAGTATTTGGTCGAGCAAGTCATACTCTGGTAACGAGTCCGTATCCTTCTGGTTTTCTCTAAGCTCGGCGCTTGGTAGCCGCTCTATTATACTTCTCGGGATTAGCTGATGATGATGAATTTTATTCACGTGCCTCGCCAATTCGTAAACCATCGTCTTTGGCACATCTTTAATGACAGCAAAACCGCCTGCCATGTCACCGTAGAGCGTACAATAACCAACAGCAGTTTCACTCTTATTACCTGTAGTCAGCGGCAAATACGAAAACTGATTGCTAAGCGACATCAATATGGTGCCGCGAACTCTGGCTTGAAGATTCTCGTAGGCGATGCCACTGTCTGACCAGCCTGTGATTTTTCCAAGTGTTTCATCAAATTCATCGAGTACGGTCCCGATGGGGATGGTGTGCATCTCAATTCCAAGATTCTGTGCCAGTTTTCCAGCATCACCTACAGTCTCAGGTTCGTTAAATCTGGAAGGCATAGTAATGCCGATTACGTTTTCGGTGCCGAGCGCGTCAACTGCAATCACAGCAGTGAGGGACGAATCAATCCCACCGCTAATTCCGATAACGACCTTGCTGAAGCCATTCTTCCGAACGTAATCTCTTGTTCCAAGCACCAAAGCCTGATAAACCTCTGAAACCGGGTCAATCCGCCTTCGTACGGTTCTAATTGGAGCGTTACCAGAATTTAAAGTGTGGACATTGCCGCCAGAGGCTGAATCAACATCAGCAACAAGTAAATCTTCTTCAAATCCCTTTGCTTGGCAGATGACGGTACCTTTCCGGTCAAGAAACATACTGCGGCCGTCAAACACCAGCTCGTCCTGGCCGCCAACAAGATTACAGTAGGCAAGCGGACAGTGGAAGTACTTTGCACCACGGCTGAGAACATCTTTTCGATGCCCCATTTTCCCAACATGGAAGGGTGATGCAGATATGTTCACGATTAAGTCTTTACGGTATATTTCCCCGACAAACTTGTCAATCCACTCAATATGCCATATATCTTCGCAGATTGTGAGTATCACAGCTTGGCCGTCGATATTGACCGTTACAGACCCGCTGCCCGACTGAAAGTACCTTTTCTCATCGAATACACCATAGTTTGGCAGAATCATTTTCCGGTAGATTCTTTTTACTGTACCTTTTTCAAGCACGGCGAGAGAATTGAAGTACCGGTTGTCGGCCATCTCTGCGAAGCCGACAATCGTCGCCTTTTCAGGGCAGTCCTTGGCCATCTGTTTGATGGCCTGCATGCTGTCCTCATAAAAGTGCTTTTTGAGAAGCAGGTCTTCCGGCGGATAACCACAAACGGCCATCTCCGGAAAGACAACGAGGTCTGCGCCAAGTCTTATAGCTTGAGCATAGAATTCTCGCATCTTCGCCATGTTGCCTGCAATGTCACCCACACAGGCGTTGAACTGACCAAGTGCTACTCGCAGTGCCATAATTTGCCCTCTAATCAGGCTCAAAATCTATTTTGCCAGGCCTAATGCGGCATTGTCATCTAACTGCTCTTTAACCACTGGTCGATTGCCGCTGCTGCCTGGCGTCCACTATTAATCGCATGTACGACCAGTGAAGTCCCACTTATGTTATCACCTGCCGCAAATACCCAAGGCTGGCTTGTCTGATAACCATTCACTTGAACATTACCGTGATCATCCAATTTGAGACCCAGGCTTCTTATTAGGCCCTCGTGAACAACATGCACAAATCCCATCGCTAAAATCACAAGGTCCGCCTCAAGAACAAAATCAGTGCTCGGTATCTCCATTATCTTCCAGCCGTCAGACTTTTTTATCCATTTAACTTCACAGCAATGAAGTTGCCCCACCCGAATTTCATAGCCTGTAAACTTTTTAGTCATCACACTCCATCGTCGCTCACAATCTTCTTCGTGAGATGAAGATGTCCTCATAATTCGTGGCCACATAGGCCAGGGAGTATCGGGGGGCCGGGTATCCGGAGGCTCAGGCAAAATTTCCAGCTGATATATCTTTTCAGCACCTTGGCGGCGGGCAGTTCCTACGCAGTCGCTGCCGGTATCACCACCACCTATTACTACTACGACTTTGCCTTTGGCCGTAACAACCCCGGATTCATCTATTGACTCGCCCGAGCAAACCCTGTTTTGTGATGATAAGTATTCCATTGCAAACAAAATGTTTTCATACCCCCTACCGGGTATATTAAGGTCCCGTGGTTGACCTGCCCCCATCGCCAGGCAAACACAATCGAACATCTTTTGCAGATAGCGGGTGGAGATATCCTCCCCCACATTGACACCGGTCTGAAACTCAACACCCTCAGCCCTTAGCTGTTCCATCCTGCGGTCGATAATGCGTTTTTCGAGCTTGAAGTCCGGGATGCCGTAACACAACAAGCCACCCACCTGCTCATCTTTCTCAAAAACGACCACATCATGTCCGGCCCGTGCCAGTTGTTGTGCAGCCGCCAAACCCGCCGGACCAGAGCCTATCACGGCAACACGCTTGCCTGTCTTATACAGGGCCGGTATCGGCTTTATCCAGCCTTGCTCGAAACCGCGTTCGACTATTTGCAGCTCTATGTGTCTTATCAATACAGGTTCGTCATTTATAGAAAGCGTACACGCTGCCTCACAGGGCGCCGGACAAACCCGGCCGGTAATTTCAGGAAAGTTGTTCGTAAAGTGCAGAAGCCGGCAGGCCTGCTCCCATTTTCCCTTATATACCAGCTCGTTTAGCTCCGGTATGCAGTTGTTGAGCGGACAGCCGGTACCGTGACAGAAGGGTATTCCGCAATCCATGCACCTTGCGGTCTGCTGATAAATCTGCTCAGGTGTAAGGGGCAGGTCGAGCTCTGCAAAATCATGCACTCTTTCCTCGATTGGCCGATGTCCAACCTCCTGACGCTTATATTTTAGGAAACCTTTTACCTGGCCCATGAAAATACCTCCTCGGTTGCCGGGATAGTTTCAGTGTCCCGCTGCTGGGCGGCACGCATCTTTTGCAATGCCTTGCGGTAATCTATGGGTACAACTTTCACAAACTTGCCGACCATATCCGGCCAGGCATCCAGGATGTGTTGTGCACGTTTGCTGTTAGTATATATGAGATGCTGCCGAATTAAATTGTGCAGCAGGTCTTTGTCTTCTTCTTTCCAGACACTTTCTAACTCTACCATGTCAAGATTACACAGGGTATCAAACAACTGCGCTTCATCGAGCACGTAAGTGAGACCGCCGCTCATACCGGCTGCAAAATTACACCCTGTCTTTCCGAGCACAACGACCAATCCACCCGTCATATACTCACAGCCATGGTCACCGACGCCTTCAACAACGGCGGTTGCTCCACTATTTCGTACGCAGAATCTCTCGCCCGCCATTCCGTTAATAAAAACCTGTCCGGATGTAGCTCCGTAAAGCACAGTATTACCCACAATGATATTTTCATGGGGCATAAACGGCGAACCTTCCGGCGTTTTGACAATAATCCGTCCGCCTGAAAGACCCTTGCCCAGATAGTCATTACTATCGCCGAGAAGCTTCAACGTTACACCGGGCGCTAAGAATGCCCCGAAACTCTGCCCGGCGGAGCCGGACAAGACGATTTCCAAGGTGTCGTCGGGCAGACCTTTCGGGCCATATTTTTTTACTATTTTATTGCTCAAAATCGCTCCAACCGTCCGGTCTATATTTCGGATTGGCATCTCAATAACAGTATGCTCGGCTCGCTCGATTGCCGGTTTGGCTTGCTCAAGTATCCGCCAATCGAGGTGGTCATCGAGTTTGTCCGCCTGTGAATTCACCGACCTTAATGCTTTTTGGCCCGAGACATCGGACTGATAAAAGACCATAGAGAAATCCAGGCCCTTTGCCTTCCAGTGATTAATTGCCGTTTTGGTTTGCAATTTGTCAACTCTGCCAATCATATCCTCAAATTTCTTAAAGCCGAGTTGTGACATGATTTGGCGCACTTCCTCAGCTACAAAATACATGAATCTTTCAACATATTCGGGTTTCCCCGCAAATCGTTTTCGCAATTCAGGGTCCTGGGTACCGATTCCGAAGGGACAGGCCCCCTCATGACATTTGCGTAACAAGGTGCAACCAAGCGTCACCAGGGCGGATGTGCCGAAGCCGAATCTTTCGGCCCCAAGTAAAGCCGCAACAACAACATCTCTTCCTGTTCTAAGCTGGCCATCAGTCTGAACCCGGATTCGGTCTCTCAGGTTGTTCATCACCAGGACCTGCTGGGTCTCAGCCAAACCGAGCTCCCAGGGACAGCCCGTGTGTTTTATTGAGGAGAGAGGACTTGCCCCGGTGCCGCCGTCATGGCCGCTGATAAGCACCTCATCCGCCTTACCTTTAGCAACTCCCGCGGCAATTGTGCCCACGCCCACCTCGGCCACGAGTTTAACCGATACTTTGACCCCTGGATTGCTGCACTTGAGGTCGTAGATTAGCTGTGCCAAGTCCTCGATTGAATATATATCATGATGTGGTGGAGGCGATATCAGCGTCACTCCCGGAGTCGAATGCCGAAGCCTGGCGATTTCTTCTGTAACCTTATGGCCCGGGAGCTGGCCGCCTTCACCGGGTTTCGCGCCCTGGGCTATTTTTATTTGAAGCTCTTTTGCATGAGCAAGGTAATTCAATGTGACGCCAAACCGTCCGCTGGCAACCTGCTTAATAGCACAGTTTTTCGAATCACCGTTGGATTCGAACTCATACCGGGCTGGGTCCTCACCACCTTCACCGGTGTTGCTCATCGCACCAATGCGATTCATGGCCACAGCAAGACACTCATGCGCTTCTTTACTTATTGAACCGTGGCTCATCGCACCGGTGCAAAATCTTTTGACTATTTCACAGGCGGGCTCGACCTGCTCAAGCGGAATCGCTTTGCCCTCAACAAATTCGAAAAGTCCCCGCAGAGTATATAACTTTTTCGCCTGTTGGTTTATTGCTTTGGCATAATCATCGTAAGCCTGCCGGTCTGTGTATGTGACAGCATGTTGCAGACTCGTTATGTCTGAAATGATACTCACCGCCAAAATCCAGTCCAAGCGCCCCGGCAGGGCGCTGCTGGAAAGCGGCCTGGTGTCGAGCTGCCGCTTCCTGAGCAATTTCTGCCAGGCCAATCCCACCGATTCGTGAGCTTGTGCCTGTAAAGTACTCGGCTACAAAAGAACTATTCAGACCAATAGCTTCGAACAGTTGCGCCCCCGTGTAGCTTCGAAGGGTGGAGATGCCCATCTTGCTCATAGTTTTTAGGATACCTTTCTTGACGGCAGCTATATAATTATCCGCGATCTGGGTCGGGTCCATCTTCACGGGCAGGTCGTTCAGCCGGTGCAGCTCGTCAAGTAATTCGAATACCAAATATGGATTAACCGCATTAGCTCCGAATCCACATAAAAGGCAAAAATGCATAACCTCGCGTGGCTCACCGCTTTCAATAATAAGACCAACCTCACCGCGAAGACCACGATTAAGCAGCCCATGATGAACGGCGGCGGTCGCTAAAAGCGATGGAATCGGGGCTCTTGTTTGCGATGCTTGCCTGTCACTGATTATTATTAGTGAAGCGCCTTTTTTGACGGCTTCTTCGGCAGAATCGACCAGGTTATTCAATGCGAGTCTTAAACTGTGGCTGATGTCAGAGACGTTATAATCAAACACGGCCGAGATGCCGACGGTTTTAAGGTCTTTCCTTTTTACCGTTTGCAGTCGCTGAATATCTTCGTTGGCCAAAATCGGGTGGGGCAGTTTAAGCTGACGGCAATGTTCAGGCGTCTCTTCGAGGATATTCAACTTTTTGCCTACGAAATTCATCAGGCTCATAACCAGACCTTCGCGCAGAGGGTCTATGGCAGGATTTGTCACCTGTGCAAACAGCTGTTTGAAATAGTTAAACAGGAGCTTCGGTTTGCTGGAAAGTACCGCCAGGGGTGTATCATTTCCCATAGAACCAACCGGCTCCTGAGCGTTCAACGCCATTGGAACTAAAATCATTTTCAGCTCTTCGCGGGTGTAGCCAAACAATCGAAGTTTGCGAGCCAGTGTTTCAGAGTCAGCCTCTGCCAATTTAGGGGCATCAAACAACCCGCGGAGCTCTATTTTGTTTTCATCCAGCCACCTGCGATAAGGTTTTTGGCGGGCGATTTTACTTTTTATCTCGTTGTCGGAAATTATTCGCCCCTCGACAGTATCGACCAGGAACATATGACCCGGCTGCAAGCGTCCCTTATGACGGATTTCCTCAGGTGGAAACTGCACAACTCCGGCTTCACTGGCCATGATGACCAAACCGTCATTTGTTACAAGATAGCGGCAGGGCCTTAGACCATTGCGGTCAAGTGTTCCGCCAACAACCCGGCCGTCGGTAAAGACCATGGCGGCTGGGCCGTCCCAGGGTTCCATTATAGATGCGTGGTATTCGTAAAATGCACGTTTGTCCGTACTGATATGATACTTCGACCCAAAAGCCTCCGGAACCATCATCATCATCGAATGAGGCAAGCTCCTGCCTGAGCGAACCAGTAGCTCCAGCACACTGTCAAAACACGCCGAGTCACTCATTTCTGGCGTCAAGACTGGCAGCAGGTCGTCCATATCGTCGCCGAAGACGTCGCCGGCCATTATCGTCTCGCGTGCCTGCATCCAATTGCGGTTGCCGCTAAGAGTATTGATTTCACCGTTGTGAGCGATACAGTGAAACGGCTGGGCAAGCCGCCAGTTCGGAAACGTATTTGTGCTGTAACGCTGATGAACAATCGCAAGAGCCGATTTCAGACGCTTGTCTGCAAGGTCCGGGTAATATGCAAACAACTGCCAGGCCATAAACATCCCTTTATAACAGATGGTTCTTGCCGAAAGCGAGCTCACATAGAAATCCTGCCCTTCCTGGCCAAATTTTTTCCTGACAAGTTTCTCTGCCCGCTTACGCGCCAGGTACAAAATCCTTTCCAAATGTTCATTCTCAAGTCCGGCCCCATCCGCGAAAACCTGCTTCACTGTGGGTTCGGCCTGCAAGGCTATTTCACCCAAACAGTCGTTTGAGGTTGGTACATCCCGCCAGCCCAAAACATTCAGACCGTGATGGCTGATCGAATTCTCAAGTATCCGGTCGCACTCTCTGCGAAGCTCTTTATTCTGTGAGCCAAATACCATTCCCACACCATACCGGCAGGGCTCAGGTAGAGAAAAACCTGAGTGTTTACTCTCAGCCATGAAAAACTCATGAGGAATCTGAAACAGCATGCCGGCCCCGTCCCCTGTAATTTCATCGGCCCCGGCGGCTCCCCGGTGACGCAGGTTCAACAGAATCTCCCTGCCGTACTCAATAATCGAGTGGTCCTGCTGGCCGCTGATTCTTACAACCGCACCGATTCCGCAGCCGTCGTGCTCCCGCCGGCTTTCATACAAGCCTTGATTGTTATGGACATGCTGCATCTTTCTTTTTTAACTGTCGTAATATAAGTTGAACTCATAAGGATGCGGTCGAAGAGCCAAAGGACCCAATTCCTCTTCGCGTTTCCACTTGATCCACATTTCCACAAGGTCGTCGGTGAATACATTGCCGGCCGTCAGGAACTTGTGGTCATTTTCCAGAGCGTCAACCGCTTCAGCTAACGTGCCGGGGGTTTTTGGGTACTTATCCAGCTCATCAGGCGTCATCTCGTAAATATCCCTGTCCAACGGCTCACCAGGGTCAATCTTGTTCTGGATACCGTCTATGGCCGCCATAAGCATCGCTGTCCACGTCAGATAGCCGTTGCAGGTCGGGTCGGGGCAGCGGAACTCAAGGCGTTTTGCCTTCGGATTTTCTGAATACATCGGGATTCGGACACCCGCAGAGCGGTTCCGCTTTGACATGACTAAGTTCACCGGAGCCTCGAAACCGGGTACAAGACGACGGTAGGAGTTTGTAGTCGGTGCCGCAAAAGCCAGAATCGCCGGTGCATGCTTGAGGATCCCGCCAATTGAATAAAGGCCGATATCACTGAGTCCGGCATACCCATTATCTGCAAACAGAGGCTTTCCATTCTTCCAAAGCGAAAAGTGAGTATGCATCCCGCTGCCGTTGTCCTCAAAGACCGGCTTGGGCATAAACGTTACCGTCTTGCCGTTGCGTTTGGCTACATTCTTAATGATGTACTTGTACCACATGAACTGATCAGCCATCTTCAGAAGGTCAGTAAACACCATATCTATCTCCGCCTGCCCTGCCGGTGCTACTTCGTGATGGTGCGCCTCGACCAGAATGCCTACTTTCCACATCTCCTGAACCATCTCACCACGCAGATCGTGATAGGTATCGGTGGGGCTTACCGGGAAATAACCGCCCTTAAAACTTGGCTTATAACCCAGGTTTGGCTCCTCGAAACGGGCCGTGTTCCATGCTCCTTCGACAGAATTTATTTCATACATTCCCGTATGCTGATTCTGCTCGTAGCGGACCTCATCAAATATAAAGAATTCCGGCTCGGGCCCAATATAGCAAACGTCGGCTATACCGGTTTCTTTCAGATAAGCCGCTCCTTTGCGCGCAACGTGCCGAGGGTCACGAGTATAGTCTTCCTTGGTAACCGGGTCCACGATATTGGCGATAACGCTGACGGTCGGCTCTTTGAAGAAGGGGTCAATCACTGCGGTATCCGGGTCTGGCACAGCCAACATATCCGAGACGTGTATTCCCTGCCAACCACGAATCGACGAGCCGTCAAAGCCAAGCCCATCCTCAAAGGTGCTTTCATCCCAGGTCTCTATCGGGTAAGAACAGTGCTGCCATGTTCCTAAGAGGTCGGTAAATTTCAGGTCAACCATTTTCGCATTATTTTTCTTTGCGAATTCAAGAAAATCTTTCGGACTCATCAGTTACTTCCTTTCAAAAATTGTTGTTTTTTGTTGTCATTAAGCTTTTTAACTAACCAATTGCCTTATTACCTTTATCGCCGGTACGAATTCTGATACACTCAGGAAGGTCAAGCACGAATATCTTTCCGTCACCGATCTGTCCGGTTTTTGCCCCTTCGACGATTGCATTGATTGTTTTCTCAACGAAATCATCATTTACTGCTATCTCAAGGCGAACTTTCTTTAACAGGTTTACTTCAAACTTAATACCGCGGTAGCTCTCCTCATAACCATGTTGTTCACCGCAACCCAGTGCATTTGTAACGGAGACCTTGAATACCTGGGCCTTATATAATGCCTTTTTGACATCTTTTAATTTGTGTGGCTGAATGTATGCTATTATAAGCTTCATGTCGCGCTCCATGTTTATGTAGTTGTCTTATGTAGTGCTGAATATTTGGAAACCACCATAGGCTTCCATACCATGTTCACCGATATCCAGCCCTCGCAATTCTTCTTCCCGACCTATTCTCAGACCAACAGTCAAATCAATCAATTTGAATACTATACCCATACTCACGACTATAAAAACAACCGTACTTACGCTGCCTACTATCTGGATGCCCAGTTGCATTGGATTGCCGCCATAGACAAAACCATTATATGCCAGTCCTAACGCCCGCCTTCCGAAGATTCCGACACAAAGCGTACCCCAAATCCCACAGATGCCGTGAACAGGAAACGCTCCTACAGGGTCATCGATCTGGAGCTTATCGAGCAGCTCGACACCTCTTACGACCAGATACCCGGCAGCTGTTCCTATCACTAATGCTGCCCAGGGCTCCACGTATGCACATGGTGCGGTTATAGCTACCAGACCGGCCAGAGCGCCGTTCATTGCCATTGACAAATCCGGTTTGCCGAATCTTTTCCAAACTGTTGCCATAGCAGCGATTCCACCTAACGCGGCCGCTAAATTTGTATTGATGGCAATCCGACCTATAACCGAGCCGTCAGCTACTCCAAGCGTTGAACCCGCATTGAATCCGAACCAGCCAAACCAAAGAATAAAAACACCTAAGGATGCCAGCGGGATGTTATGACCGGCAAAAACATTTGGTTTGCCATCCATTCCATATTTTCCTTCCCTCGGTTTCAGGATAGAGGTCCCGACAAGGGCTGCACAACCGCCTACAGTATGTACAACTGTTGAGCCGGCAAAATCAGCAAAGCCCATATCGCCGAGCCAGCCGCCGCCCCATATCCAGTGCCCGACGATTGGGTATATGAAGGCCGAGATAAGAAACGAGTAAATCAGATAAGCCGGGAACTTCATTCGTTCTGCCATTCCGCCGGCAACTATCGTCGCCGCTGCACCACAAAACACCGCCTGGAAAAGCCAGAATGCGTATATTGGTATACCATTAGCCATAGGTTCCAAACCAAATAGACACCAGCCTTTCACACCACAAAAACCATTGCCGTCACCGAACATCAAAGCGTAGCCGATAATGAAAAAACCCAACGAAGCCATACAAAAGTCCAGGAAGTTCTTTGTCAGGATGTTGCAAGTGTTCTTTGCTCTGATAAAGCCGGCTTCCACCATTCCGAACCCAGCCTGCATGAAAAATACCAGGAATGCTGCTAATAGCACCCACACCGTATCCAGCCCCTGCTTCAAATGCACGATACTTATCTTCTCCTCATCAGCCAGTGCGTTATTAGAGAACAGAGTCAGTGCTAAAAGTACCGACAAAACCAATCCACTTTTTCGCAAAACACTACTTTTCACAATAGCCATCTTCAGTACCTTTACAAAGCATTTCCGCTTCTGGCTTGGCATTACTCGGTTCTATGCGAAAACCATCTAAACCGAGATGCACTTTATCCTACAACTTATATTTATAAGCAATAAGCGTGCCAGATTACGAAATATGAGCATAACTCGTTATACAGCAAGGAGATATGCGTTATATTCTGGTGCGGAGTGGCATAATATATTGTGACATTTATGTCGCACTTAGCAATATAGCTACATAATTGTAGCTAAGAGTATTATACTGTTAAATGTCGTCAACAATAAAGGAAAAACAAGGTCTTTTTGTGTAGTGTTATAAAGCCTTGTCATGATGTGAGTTATAAACAAATAATGAGTCGAACTTTATTTTTACTTATATTACATATTTGTAATATTTATTTGAATTCAGTACAATTATGTCCTATGTTAATATTAAGCTGTTTTACAAGGAGTTTTAATTATGCCTTCAAAGCCTTTAAATATGCAAAAGAGGATAGCACATGCCACGCGGCACGTGCAGGAGCTTGAGACGCTTTACAGAATAAGCCATATATTGGCGGCAGTTAAGAACCAGAAACAGGCCCTTGCCGAGGTTTTGGATATACTTGACCGGGAGCTGGGCATGAACAGAGGCACCGTAACACTTCTGGGGCCGGACGGCAGTGAGATAAGAATTGAAGTGGCACACAATCTTTCACAAGAACATAGCCGAAAGATACGGTATCGCATGGGCGAAGGTGTAACGGGGAAGGTTATGGAGACGGGAAAGGCAATGATTGTTCCAAAGGTATCACAGGAACCGTTATTCCTCAATCGTTTCGACCGCTGGAACGTAACAAAAGAAGAGATAAGTTTCATTTGTGTGCCTGTTTCGATTGGGCAGGATGTGATTGGAGCAATCTCAGTTGATAGAGTCTTTGATGAAACGGCTTCACTTGATGAGGATATGCGTGTTCTGAGTATCGTGGCAAGCATGGTCGCCAACGACGTAAGGGTGAGGAGGGAAGTTGCGGTACGAAGGCAGGAGCTTGAGGATGAGAACCTGCGATTGCGCCATGAGCTTGAAGACCGATTCAGGCCTGAAAATATCATAGGCAATTCCAGTGCTATGCGGGACGTATATCGCCAAATCCATCAAGTGGCCATCAGTAACACAACTGTTCTTATTCGCGGGGAGTCGGGTACAGGTAAGGAGCTGGTGGCCCATGCGATTCACCATTTAAGCCCCAGAGCAGACTTGCCATTTGTAAGAGTGAACTGTGCCGCATTGAATGAGAATCTGCTTGAAAGCGAACTGTTTGGTCACGAAAAAGGTGCCTTCACCGGGGCAATACAGAGCCGAAAGGGACGTATCGAAGAGGCCGAACGCGGTACGTTATTTCTTGATGAAATAGGGGATTTCTCCTCTGTTACGCAAGTCAAACTTCTTCGGGTCCTCCAGGAACGCCAATTCGAACGAGTAGGCAGCAACCGCACCATAAAAACCAACGCCAGGATTATAGTCGCTACTAATCGTGACCTGGAAAAAGCCGTGGAAGAAGGTGTCTTTCGTCAGGATTTTTACTATCGTATAAATGTATTTCCTGTTTTTCTCCCCCCGTTGCGAGACCGCAAGGACGATATTCTTTTGCTGGCCGACTATTTTGTGGAGCAGTATTCAAAGAAGATGGACAAAGATGTGCGGAGAATCAGCACCCCGGCCATCAATATGATGGTATCCTATCATTGGCCTGGAAACGTACGAGAGCTGGAAAACTGTATTGAAAGAGCGGTCTTGCTGAGTACTGAAGGTGTCATACACGGCCATCACCTTCCTCCGACACTGCAAACATCCGACGCATCTGATACCATTGGTACAGGTTCGCTTAACGAAAGGGTCAATTTGTTCGAGCGTGACATAATTGTCGATGCACTAAAACGCTGCAATGGCAATCTTGCTGCAACAGCCCGTGACCTGAAAACTACAGCCCGGATTATAGGATACAAAGTAAAGGAGCTGGGAATTGATTACAGACGATACTGCAGGAAGAGAGGTTGATTTATGACCGCAAGGGCAAGTACCGGCATTGAATGTATGGATGAAATACTTTGCGGCTTGAAAAAAGGCGACAATGTTGTATGGCAGGTCGATCGTATAGAGGATTATCAGCGATTTGTAACTCCTTATGTCGCTCGCGCCGTACAAGACGGTCGAAACGTTGTTTACTTAAGGTTTGCCAAACATAAACCTCTCGTAGAAAACCAGCCGGATGTCACTACCTATCAACTGGACGCGACCAGTGGTTTCGAGACATTCACTACAAAGGTCCATACTATAATATCCCAGGAAGGACGGGAGACTTATTACATATTCGACTGCCTTTCCGACCTGCTCTCGGCATGGGCAACTGACTTGATGATCGGCAATTTCTTTATGGTTACTTGTCCCTACCTCTTTGAGCTGGACACCGTTACCTATTTCACTATATTGCGAAACCGTCATTCGTTTCAGACTGTTGCCCGCATTCGAGAAACAACTCAGTTGTTATTAGACCTGCATAATTTCGAAGGAAACTCTTACGTCCACCCGCTGAAGGTTTGGAATCGTTACTCCCCGACAATGTTTCTTCCGCACGTGCAGCAGGGGGAAAAATTCTCGCCGATTATGAGTAGTATGGATGCAACAAGACTTTTCTCGCATATTTCGGATAAAGGCCTGAAAGGTTCAGCCAGAACTTTGGACTACTGGGATCGTCTCTTTATGAGAGCCGAGAGCTTACTGGCAGAACCCTCGGATTCTGAGGATGTTAAGGAAATCATTAGACAGCTTTGCAGAATAATGATTGGACGCGAAAAGAGAATTTCGCTTCTGGCGCAGGAAAACCTTTCGCTTGGTGATTTGATCAACATCAAGAATAAACTGGCTGGAAGTGGATTCATCGGCGGCAAAGCGGCAGGTATGCTCATAGCACAGAATATCTTGTTAAAAGATAAGTCTTTTGACTGGAGTCGGTACCTGGAGCCTCATGACTCATTCTATGTAGGTTCGGATGTCTTTTACAGCTACATAGTAGAAAACGGCTGGTGGAAATTATTTATGAAGCAAAAAACTAAAGACGGTTACTTCAAAGTCGCCCCTGAGATGAAAGAAAATCTGCTTCGCGGAAAGTTCCCTGATGAAATACGCGAACAATTCCAGGAATTGATAGAGTATTTCGGTCAATCTCCCATAATTGTACGTTCGAGCAGTCTGCTTGAAGATTCCTTTGGAAACGCTTTTGCCGGTAAATACGAGAGCATTTTTTTAGTGAATCAGGGCGACCCACAACAACGTTATGCCGAGTTTGAGAATACGGTTCGGAGAATTTACGCAAGCACTATGGACGAAAATGCGCTCACATATCGCTTACAAAGAGGCCTGGACCAGCAGGACGAACAAATGGCTTTACTCGTCCAGAGAGTGTCTGGTTCATATCAAAACCATTACTTTTTCCCTGCTCTTGCCGGTGTTGGTTTTTCCCACAACACTTTTGTCTGGAAGTCTGAGCTTGATCCAAAAGCAGGTATGTTGCGCCTGGTTTTCGGCCTTGGCACAAGAGCAGTAGAACGTGTGGAAGATGATTATCCCCAAATAATCGCTTTAGACCAACCATTATTACGGCCTTACTCTGAAATCGAAGATGTTATGAAGTTCTCTCAACATAACGTTGACCTCCTCGACGCCACAGAAGATAAGTTAAGGACCCTTAAGGTGGCTAATCTACTTGAAGAGATTGACATGAAGTTGGACTTGGTAGGAAGTCGGGACCATCGAGCGGAGCGAAGGATGAAAGAGCTCGGCATGAAAAGTAAAAACATTTGGATATTAACATTTGAAAAACTGCTGTCAAAAACCGATTTTCCGCAAATTATGCAGAAAATGCTTGAGACTTTGGAAAGTCATTATCAGTACCCTGTTGATATTGAATTCACCGCTAACTTTATGAAGAACGATGAATTGAAGATTAATCTGGTTCAATGTAGACCATTACAGACGAAAGGGCTGACTGCGAGAGTGACGATACCCAACAAAATTGATTCGGAAAAGATTTTATTTAAAACTTGTGGATATACGATGGGTGGTAGTATCTCAACACCGATAAGAAGAATCATCTACATTGATCCTGCAGCTTATGTGCATATGCCTCTCACACAGAAATATGACATAGCCAGATTGGTGGGTAAATTAAATAGTCAAATACCCGACAGGGAAACCGTCCCGACAATGTTACTCGGGCCTGGTAGATGGGGAACAACAACGCCGAGTCTTGGAGTCCCTGTCAGCTTCGCTGAAATCAACAGGGTCGCCGTGTTGGCGGAGATTGCTTACCAAGGGGGCAATCTTATGCCGGAGCTTTCTTTTGGTACACACTTTTTCCAGGACCTGGTTGAAACTGACATCTTTTACTTAGCGATCTTTCCACAAAAAGGCAATGTATTTTTTAACAAAGATTGTTTTTCACACATGCCTAACTTGTTGACCCGTTTCTCACCA
>CAZLIO010000008.1:0-23271 GCA_964559025.1 uncultured Pirellulales bacterium
CCCTGAGCGCAGCCGAAGGGGTAGTCGAATGGGCCAATCCTGAATTAGTCGAAGGGGCAGTCGAAAAGTTCTTGAGTCTTTGGTCTGCATCCGTTACGATTATCAGGAAGTCTGTCATCCGACAGCTTAAAAGGGCTCGCCTGGACTGGCGAATTTTAGGAACAGTAACAAAGATAATTCTGGAACACAGCCTGGCTGGGTCAGTTCTGTATTTGGAGGTACTAACTAGTACTTGGAGATAGGTTACCATGTCAACACAATTTTCTTCAGAAAAGATGGAATTTGAATTGAGTACATTAACTTCGTTTGCTCCTGCCAGAGCCAGGGGAAAGAGCCCTTTTCGCATAGCCATACTGGCCGATTTCAGCGGCAGGGACAATCGCGGCCTAAGTGAAGTAAGCCTTTCTTTAGCTTCCAGTCGGCTGATTCCGGTGGATGTGGATAACTTCGAAAAACTACTGACGAAGCTTGGTACCGAGATTCATATTCCCATAGGTGGCGAGGATGGACCTCGTATCGCGGTCCGATTTTGTGAGCTGGACGATTTTCACCCGGACCGGATATTTGATAGACTGGAGATATTCCAGAAGCTAAGGGTCGCCCGGAAGCGTCTGCAGGACCCAACCACCTTCGCCGAGGCCGCTTCGCAAGTGCGGTCCTGGGTAGCTGGTGGACCGGATAGCGGCGAGTCCGGGGCGGCAGAAGTCCGTAGGGGCGGTTCGCGAACCGCCCGTACATCGGAGTCGCAAGAATCTGATTCAGATGCGATTGAGCGGCTGCTTGGACAGCGGCCCAAGGCCTCTGCGAAGCAATTCGTGGACTTGGAGACACTCATTCGTGAGGCCGTCAAGCCTTATATTGTTCCCGCACCTCATCCGCAGCAGGCTGAGCTTGTCGCTCAGGTTGATCAGGCTATCAGCGGCCAGATGCGTGCGCTCCTGCATCATCCGGACTTCAAAGGGCTCGAAGCGGCGTGGCGTACCCTCCACTTCTTAGTGAATCAAGTGGAAACAGATGAAAACCTCAAACTTTATGTGGGGGACATAAGCAAGGCAGAGTTAGCGGCCGATTTGGCCTCGGCGGACCGCCTTCAGTCAACCGGCACATATCGGTTTCTCGTCGAGCAGAGCGTTGGCATGCAAGGTGCTGAGCCGTGGGCGCTCCTGGTCGGCTGCTATGAGTTTGACAAGACCGAAGAAGACGTGAATCTGCTACGGGGGCTTGCAAAAGTGGCCCAGGCGGCAGGGGCGCCCTTCCTGGCTGCAGCCGGTTCACATTTTGCGGGTTGTGAATCAATCGCTCTTACCCCGGATCCGGATAACTGGCAATGGCAAGCTGATCCGGTAGCCGCGCAACTTTGGCAGGAGCTTCGTAACTCGCCTGAGGCAGCTTCTATCGGTTTACTCATTCCTCGATTGCTGCTGCGCTTACCTTATGGGAAGGATACCGAACCCATCGACCGGTTCGATTTTGAGGAGCTGACATCCGGTGCTAACCACGAACAATACCTGTGGGGCAATCCTGCTATTGTCTGCGCGTGCCTGCTTGCCGAAGCATTTCGCACATCCGGCTGGTCCCTTACGGGCGAGCTTCAGCAGGAGCTGACGGGTCTGCCCATGCACGTGTACAAGTCCAATGGCGAAACGCACGTTACTCCTTGCGCGGAGGCATTCCTGACTGAGCGGGCGATGGAGATTCTCATTGGTAAGGGCCTCGTCCCGCTGCTCTCCATCAAAGGTCGAGACGCCGTTCGGATCGCACGGTTTCAATCCATAGCTGAACCGAGCGCCCCACTTGCCGGGCGATGGCAGTAGCTTGTGATAACCTCCAGGGGCTTCTGAACAAAGCAGCAGTTAAATTTCTGGAATAATTAAATAATACCAATTGCAGTTAAAAATTGACGAAAGAATTGAACATAATACTAATTGAAAGGCCCTGGATTCCTGCTTGCGCAGGAATGACAAGAATAGGTAATCGGCAATCAATAAATAGAATTGGTATAACAGCAGGCAAGGCTCCACATCTCTGCACAGTGTAGTGAATTACACAGGTTAGGTTGTCCTCTGAGAACTCTGCCTCAATCACCACCTCGCGAATCCTCTATAAGCTGCTTGGCTCGTTCGATAAACTCCGGACTCAGGTTGTATGGGATACTGCTCGTAAGGGGGATTACCCTGAGGGAAGCCCGCAGGCAATACAATTGCAAATGTGTTGGCTCACCTATAATTATGTCCATCCACTGCTTTTGTAGGGGCATTAGCATAAGAACAGATGTATTAATGCCAAATTTCGTAAGCAAAAAATTAATCCACAGAGGCACACTTTCTATGACAGGAGGTGGAGAAATGGGGACACGCAGCAACGTTGGTCGGAAGGCCTTGCCCTTAGAAGTATCAAGATGATCTTGTGCAATTTCGCGCTCGATATGATACAGGATACGTAGAAGACCTTGATGATTTGGGCCTCCCATTTCCGGGTACTCGGTAAGCTTCGCCATTACGTCCGTGCGAACAGCCGGCAAAATGGGCGAAGGCTCACATTGTTGAGTTAATTGGCGAAGCTCCTTTTGGGCGTTTTCGATGGTCAATCGGACGTCAGCCGCAGAAGTCGTTGCAGCACAAGTTTTTTCGACTCTTTCCAAAAGCGGCAAGATATTTTTTAGCACCCACTCCAGTGGCAATTGACAACACTGAACGCAAACCACCATTGGATAACTTGTACGTCCCTTACCATCCCGAGAAGACCACAAGCGCCCAACAATTAAGTTACCATCAATACACCACACGAGCGTATGTTTGAATTCTTCGATTGGCTGATTTTCCTGGAGCTTATCCCAGCTTCCGGAGTCAATGTTGCCGCCAACACCCTGAACATAAAGAATACGTTTTGCAGCGATAATAATGTCAGTTTCGAGACCAATATCATCAATGTGGTCATCCCAACCAGGGTGTTTGCCGAATGCGGCAACAAAAACTCTTTCGGATGAGGCATCCTTTCCCTTCGGAATGAAACGCCTTGCGAATCTTTTAAGAGGAGAGCTCAATGCCTTCGTCTCGCTAAATCAATACCTGCTGCTTCGGTTATTATCCATGTTACGGTTTCAGGAACCAGTTATTGCCTCTATAAAATTCGGATCGACCGGCTGTTTGCAATCACTGTCATTGAAGAATTCAAGGAGCAAATATAATACCCCCCCCAAATTATCTTTGTTGTCAACATTAAGTCTGATATATCCTTTTTTCTGATTGTCAAAAGCCTGACGCAACATTCTAAGACATGCCCATGGTTCCGGGAATTTTAAAATCTTATCCTTAAGCGGTTTGGGGTCAGATGGATACTGGTAAAATTCGACATTAAGCTGTGGTCCGGGATATTTAACCGTACATACGTTCAAATCCTCCCCCGAACGCGTGTTAAACCGCTCGCTCTGGCGAGTTCCCTGGACAAACCTTAATTCTGTGAGGTAGTCAGACAAAGGAACTTCGTCCTTCTGCAGAAGACTACGCTGTGTCTTCTCACTCAGAAGTTTTATCCTGCAATAGCATGGACTTCCACTTTTAGGGAGCCCCCCGAAGATTTGCTCGATTTGCCCCATCTCGACTAATTTCTTCTGAGATTCTACTAATGGTTCCTGTAATCGCTTAAGTTCTATATCTACCTCATCAATGTCTGTCTTCTGGCCAGCTCCGATCGTCCCATCGGGAAAACTTCTCTGCGAATAAGTTCTATCAAACAACAAACGCAACCTGGTAAAATCATCTTCCATCAAATCATCCTTGCTGTCCGGCTCCAAGGGAAATTTGCTGCTATGCTTTCTTAGCTCATTAAGTGCTTCTGTTTTCTCGCTTTGCACCTGTGATGTTAGTTGACGTAATAGGCTGCAGGTCAGTTTGACCAAGTACATGTCTACAAATTGTGCTGGTGACTTATAAGAAAAAGGCGCATAACTATCACGGAAAGCGGCCGGCCGCAAGCTCAATACGGTTCTACGTTTTGTCTCGGGATTACCCTTCAATTCTGTCCAATTGTCAAGCACCCGCCGGAATATATTTGTAGTATCATACTTTTCTCGTTTGACTTTATTCAAATTCCTGCTGAATAGTTGGATGTCATTATTGTCAGGCGGGACAAACTTATACTTATCAAGCTCGGTAAGAACCGCTTCGAGCGGCTCACCAATACCAACTCGCAGCTCGTCTAACACTTCAGTAGCTACCACATTCTCGTATCGCTCCGAATCACGTTTGGCCTTGTCCTCAATCACACGATTAGGCACTGTTTTGAACCAGTAACGCAGGTACTGTTCTGCATATTTTGTGTAAGTTCCGTTTGCAGCCGTGTACTCTTTTTTGAGGCCTGTTTCCTGGCTCAACTGTTTTTCTAATATATCTCCAAAAGATTTCCAGGCACCGAGCATAGCTGCGGCGGCGTTCGGATCATATCTCCTGTCGATAATTGTTGTTGAAATGTTTGCCCAATCCCATTTACTTTCTTTTTCTATTAACTTCTCGAGATCTTCGATGTTCTTAGGAGCTGCATCTAAGCTGCTTTTCATGATTTGATAAAGTTGTCTTTGCTGAGCTAAGGCAAGGGCCAAGCTGGAAATAGCAGATGCTTCCTGGAAACGAGAAACAGCGGGGTTGGGATCATAGTCTCGTAACTTGCCTATATTACGACTTGCTTCTGTGAATGCTTCCTCCGCCTCTGAAATGGCTCCAACCACCTCATCTACGATATTGGAGATGGACTTTGTCGCGTTAAGTTGTTCATTCGCCTCCGAATATATTTCGTAGCGGATTGCATATAAACGTCCTCTCCTTGGGTCGCGCGGAACCTCGGCATAAAATTCTTTATCAAACCGAGCAAGCTCTTGTCCAAAGCCGCTCTCACTTAGTCTGTTTTTTATTCTCTCAAGAGCATTCTCAAGCTCGCCCCGCATATTACCAAGGAACACGTGCTCGGCCTCATTGACGTCCTTTAAGTCGCTAAGAAGGAACTCGTAATTTTTGCTGACATCCTGTAGGGCACGCTTTGTCTGCTCGGCCCACAGAGGTACAAGTGATTGTGGATTTTTGAGGGTAACAACATAATTGTCAATACTTTCCTTGGCTCTTTTGAGATTCTCAAAGCTTTCGTTCCAGTTACTGGTAAATTTATTCGATTGTTCAACTGTATAGTGATTGTCTGATTTGGGAGCAAGTTCATCACCAAGAGCTAAAATACGGGCTTCAGCAGTATTGAATTTTTCAAGAGCATCTTTGAGGTCACTTATGGTCTGGACCTGGGCGTAGTCTCGATTTTGTGCTCCCAAGCGGTTCGGATCGTTCCAATATTCATTGAAAAGTTTTATACCATGTTCTATTGCGATTTCGAGGTATTGAGAATTAGGATCTTTTGTCCGAAATAAAGGAGGCCAGGCTCTAAGCTTACTCTTACCGTTAATCCGAGCATAGATCATCCCAAGTGGCCGATGTAGTTCGGCCTTATCATCCTTGAACTTTTGAATTTGGTTAGGGTCGTGTTTAAAAACATATCCAAAGAGGGGGTCTAAGAAAGTTTGAGTAGAATATTCACCTTCTTCATTCAAGGGTTTCGCTGTTTTGATTCGAATTAATTGACGCAAGGCCTTGGTCTCAACGTCTTGAAGTGTCCAACTACCATTTTCTTGTGTCTCCATTATGTCTCCGGCCGCATCCAGGAACGGGCGTAGGACACCTTCCTCATAAACAATACCCTGGGCCTTGTTCAGGCTTTCTACTTCAATACCCTTTAGAAACTTAGCTGCTGGAGCAAAAATCCAAGGTATCTTCCATCCGGCTACTGAGTCGGCAAGCTGTGCGGAAAAGTTGAGTCTTGTAGCGTCCCCTCCAGGTACCCCGGCTTTTCCGATATATCTATAACTATCTTCCCCCTCGCTCTTTAGCACTTGTAGCTCATTCGGTTTTCCTTGAGAGATATTAGAGATTAAGTTCGCTGAGGTTGTCAAATAACCTTCCATCTTGCCGACATCCCTATTAAACGAAATAGCTATGTAGATAGTGAAGATGAGAAGTAGAATCACGCTGGCAGCGGCCGAAAATAAAACTGTGGCTTTTCGTCGCGAATGTAACTTTTTCGCATTCGTTGCATGTGTAACCAGCCCCTTTTCTCGGAAAACCTTTTTCATAAAAAGGTCCCTGAGAAAATACGCCCTGTCGCGTTCCCATACTCGTCCATCTGGAAGAGAATCAACCGGCACTCCTACTGATTCGGCGAGGTCTTCGTCCAAAGCTGAGCCTTCTCGCATTGAAGAGGTGAAGTAGATACCGCGGAAGAAAAGCGGCTTGCAAGACCACTGACTGCCGACACTGAAGACCAACTCGAGGTATCGGGCCATTCGCGGAGCGATTTTAGTAAGACTTTGAGGGAATGCATACAACGTGTCTGTCTGGCACATCTTTTCGGCTCCAGGTTCATCGGATCCGGATATTATATCCTGAAGTAATGCAAGTCTGCGCCGGTAAAGACGGCCCTGAATTGTTTTCAAGTGCTGGTCAATAAAACCAGGATTATATGGCTCATCGAGCGGTTCCGGGTTGGACCAGCCCATTATCTGGTGCTGAAGTTGTGGGTCTTCCAGGTTATCAAAGAAATCACGGAATCCATTAATCAGGTCGCTTTTAGTAACGATCACAAAAACGGGAAACCGGACATCCAGAGATCGCTGGATAATATCAAACTGCTTGGCAATCTTGGAGGCTTTTTGCTCAATTTCATCAGCAGTATCTTTAATAAGACTATCAGAAGGAATTACTAAAAATACGCCGTTGACCGGGCAACGCGGGCGAGACTTTTTCAGCAGCGTCAGGAACTCTCTCCATTCACTTGAGCCCCCTGTTTCTACCTCTTCGAACATCAAGCGGCCCGCCGTATCAAGAATGACAGCGTGATCGGTGAACCACCAGTTCATGTTAATTGTACCACCTGCTCCTTGAAACTGGTCCTGTAGGCCTGGGGGAAAACCGATATTACAATGACGTATAGCTTCAGTCTTTCCTGAACCGGGTTCACCAGCAATCATATACCATGGAAAGTCATAGAGGTTCTTGCCGGCAGCGCGGAACTTCTCGATACCATTTTCGAATTTTTTCCGCAAATCATCCACGCGGGCCATGTGTGCAGCTTCGCTAATTCCCTGCGGTGCTGTCGCAGCACTATCAACAATGCCGCGTTCCATCGGGGCTGACCTGCGTTTCTTCTGCCATTTTAGCAGGTACCGGTATAGCAAAAGAAGCAAGATTATAATGGCAATTCCTATAAACACGACCCAGAGTATCCGTGGGGGAAAAACATACCACATTGCTGTCATAATACCGCCGCCGGATACTACCAATAGTCCGACCTTGATGGGCGTCGGAAGGTTCATAAAGCTTGAAATTCTTGGGTTCATATTAGTAATCACGCAAATTATGGTCTACTTGATATTGTTATATGTCACTCAGTGACATAGGCCGACTTTTCATGTTTAATTATCGTATCAAGCGAAGTGGTCACATCATCTAACGTCCATTTGAGCAAGCAAAAATACGCTATGCTCCAAACAACAATGAGACCTATTAAGGTGATTCCGATACCTACTAACTTTGTACTTGGCGGCTCAACGAAATCTCTGTCATCTACCTTTTCATAGGCCTCCGGGCAAATGTATGACTTTTCATCGGCATCCATCATACCAGAAATGCGAGCGGAAATTTTCGACATTAACCTCTGGATACTTTCCGGCTGTCCGGCATAAATGCCCGTAAAACCCAAACCGATGCAAGTGTAAAATATCACTAACCTCTCAGTTGCAGCGTCACTCGAATCCACAAGATTTTCATCCAGCAGGTCAAAAAATTTCTCGTCTCCAGCTAATTCGTTTCTTTCACGACCCAGCTCGTACCAATCGTAGGCAAAAGTCAGTTTGCTCTCTTTAATCACGAAATCAACAAAGAAAAGCAGAGGTAATTCAATCTTCTCGTACTGGGTGGTCAATCCTGCATTATTTAAAGACTCCGCTCTCATCACCTCGAATATTCTCTTAATCTCGTTGCGTACCTGGTCCATTTCCAGAGTGCAACCCGAGCGTCCTAACCGACTGAGCCGACATATATATTGGAAAAGCGGCTCACATAATTCAAGCAGTGTCATTTGTTATGCCTCCGTATCCGGAACAGTCATATATAGTGTGACATCAAAGTCAGAAGATTCAATTCCAGGCCATCGCACAGCGCACGCCTTTTCTTGCGTTATCCTCTCCCAGAGCCGTGCACTTTCACTCCGCATCACCCGAAAATAATGAAGTCCTACCTGGGCTGGAAGTTCAACGGGTGGATACAATTCTTGGGCAAGCTTCACACCGAAAACCCGCTGATTTGCAAGACTCTGCGGCATAAGTTTAAATTTATCGCGATCCAGGACCAATTTCGCCAGCTCCGAAGGGTCTTGCTTTGTTTTGATAGCAAGAAAATACTCATTTGGCAAGGATAATGCTTCGTCACTGAGAGTTGCAACCAAGATTTTTTGCTCTTGATCCATCGTAAAGGGAACTTTAAGAAATCTGGCCTGAACTACGCCCTTGAGTAGCGCCCGAATCCTGGTAGTAACCTCGTTGAAGGCAATTGCCGGGCTGTCGTGATTGTATTCGGGAATCTCAAACTGGTCCCGGTCGGGACGCAAGGCAGCAAGCTCAGCAAGTAGCTGTCTAAGCTCTATATACATTACGAATGGTATAACACCGCTGGGGGCATGGATGAGAGAGCCAAGGCTGGCGCTGAACCGATTGAGCGTTCTGAGACGGAGCATTTGCTCGAATTGAATACCACGTATGTTTTCGATGCTAAAGCCGCCGCGGTTAATTTGGACTACCAATTCATTCCGGCTGGCCATAACCTGGTTAGTTATATCTCGGAGCAGCTCGCTCAATACGGGTGAGCCACTAATGAGAAGACATGCGGGAATATATGCCGGGTCTCTACGAGGCAGTCCGATATCCTCACCCGCAGCGTGGACAATGCGCAGCAACGGTAATACTTCGAGATCTGAGCGGTCATCAGTGTCAAGCAAAAGCCTGGCGTTTATCTGGCGAACAAGGATTGGCTGTGGATTTTCACCCGTGTTTTCATCGGGTCTTTCGACCTCAACTACCCGATAGGTATGCTTAGTACGCCAGTCCTCACTACCTTTTTCGATAACATTGCCTCGAGAAGGATACCATACCGGCACACCAAGACTGATGCTTAATGGACCACTGCTTGATGCAAATGCCTCTTTTATGTCAAGCGACGGAAGATGGGCATTATCAGGGACGTTCACTTCAAGCCCGCTGGGCATTATAGCCCGGAGCCGGTCGAATGAAACTCGCATATTTTCCAGCTGATCGTCAGAAACTTTTGCCTCTATCACACCATAGGGATAGCTCCAGCACAGACGGCGTTCCCTTGTGAAATTCTCGAGGATATACCTTTGCATGGCTTGGAGATGGTGAGGCTGAAGGAAGAGACCTTCGCACCAATGAATTTGGCCTTTTATCGTCATAACGTACTACCCCATACTTAGGTCACCGACTCGTTCTTTTCACTAAAGATTCCACGTAGTCAACGATGGCTTTTCTTATCTCCGTCTCGATGGTGTCTTCGGTCAATGTATCCGCCAGTTCGACATATTTTCGCCAGCATTTTACTTCGTGACTAACAAGAACACTTTTATGCTCCATTCGGACCAGGGCTGAAATCTCGGAGGGTGAAAACTTGGCGAGATGACTTTTGGCGAACTGGCCGCCAACTCGGCCAACTGCTGTGGTAATAGCTGCAACAAGGCGTTGCAATTCTTTAAGTCCACTATCAACTTGTTCCTGCGATACCTTGGAGTCATTGTAAATGAACTGTCCTATGGCATCTTTCAGATCGCCGGGCGGACGAATGTTTGACCGAGGCGACAATTTACGCCATGTGTTCCAAACTAAAGGCTCAAGCCTGTACACGAAATCAGCAAGTAAGATAATCAGCTCAGTAAGCCTGTTGGTATCAAAAGACGTCCCATCATCAAGCTGAAGCTTAGCCTTCAGCTTTTGAACTGATTCATCAGAATAATCCTGTTGGATTTGTGGCTCTAATTCTCCCTCTTGCAGGTTTTTGATGACAATTTTTTTCTGGTCGTTAGAAAGTGTCGGGGCGATTTCGAGAAGGCTGCGGATAAGAAAATCGGGATCCCTAAGCTTACCAATCTCCATTGTGGGACTATCCTTAGCACCCAGTTCTTCCAATATCGGCTGAGTACTGACCTTCAAGGTGGGAAATCTTGCCATCAATCTTTCCAGGAATTCATTCCGCTCATCGGGCAGGACCATTTTCAAGGCCCGTTCAACCTCCTCGCAGAGGTACTCAGCTCTGGTTTGGTCGCTCTGGTCTGCGAAATCCACCTGGATCAAACGAAGACGATTTGTCGTCTCGAGAATGCGACTGTCTAACTTTTTATTATTCTTCGCAGACACAGTTTTCATTCCTCTCGGAACAGAATATTGGTATCTAAATAAAGACTATTATCTCCAGTTTTTTCGCATTGTCAACAATAATTGTAAGTGCAAATTTAGTTCTTAGTGGAACGCCGCATTTATGGAAATATGTTAGGCAACCAAATTTCTCAGTACAAGATCGCCCGCATCCTTTTCAAACTTCTTACTCCTAAGCCATGTCGACCATCCCAATCGGCCCATTTCTCCCAAACAAATACTTGGAACCTCTATAGCACTTAATATCAACTGAAGCTCCCAGCTCAATTCATCTCCGACGTAATTCTTGATCCATGCGATAAGCCGCCGAATACTATCGCCTCCAGGTAACATACGCTGGTATTCAGAAAGATGCATCGGCCCAAACCTAATCCTGAATTTTTGCTGACATTCCCAAAAACGAGACCCTATAATTAATGTGGAACCCATTTTTCCGTTATCGATAGATTCTCCTAATCGGCAACAATGCTCTTGTGGAATATCGATCCACCGTCCAACAAACTGTTCAATATATACCGTTATTCCAAAATAGTCCTGAAGAATCTCTCGTAAGCCTTCGGCATTCTTGGTCTCGCAAACAAGACGCCCGGAATAGTGAAGTTTACCGACGTCAGGGACAGCATCTCTGTTACGGAATGAATCTTCTCCTATTCCAAATAGACTCCCGATGTAAACTGCGAACGGGTCTTTTTCTGTGCGATCATGGCTCACATTTTGCTGGTTACATGCCCATGCGCGATAGAAAAGAGATATCATTCGATGATTAAAGATATCAAGGAAGCTTGCAAGTGTTTTGTCTTTATGGTTTTGCAATCGATCGTGGACATATTCAGTTATAGGTAGAGGCAGAGGCCCGTTGGTACCGAGAAGTCCGAAAAAATTAACGACCATCCGGCTGGGATATTCGTCTGTAGCTTCGGAATAGGCCTTGATGGCTGAAGGCGCAAACGCTAAAGACACATTTTGGCAGAATCTGACGGGATCATACTGAGGTCGCTGTGAATGTCCGATCCGCGGCAGGTCCGGGTGGGCGCATTCGAGCCGTCGCACCGCTTGGAAAAAGTCGAAACTATAGGGTTTGTCCCGTAATGCTTGCGTTAAAGAATGGGACGCAACCCGTCTCTCATGGTCCATCGCATAATCTCTCCACGTTCAAGTGTGTTCACCACGGTTTCGGTAAAAGAATTAATCGAAACATATTTGGCGAAAAATTGTTCAAGAACAGCACCAAGCAGGAACACTCCGCTTCCCTCGAATGCTGCTTCTTCGAGAGTTACTCTTACCTCCAATCCGCGTGCAAACGACATTGCTCCCGATGTTGTGATTCTACGAGTGATCGGCTTGCAACGTATCGATTTGATGCCATCGATTTGCTTGTGAGTTTGCAGATCACTGGTGTCACTATATAGTCGCAAAAGGTCGCGGAGTGCTGAGGCACCTTCACGCTCATCAGTATCGGTAAGCGAAAGATAATTTAGTGACAGGTGATTGATAATGCGCCACGCAATTTCCCCCTCAGCGTGAGATGGCTTTGGCAAGGTTGGGGCCCCAAGGCAGCGAATTGATGTG
Source organism: uncultured Pirellulales bacterium (assembly GCA_964559025.1). Lineage (GTDB taxonomy): Bacteria > Planctomycetota > Phycisphaerae > Sedimentisphaerales > Anaerobacaceae > NIOZ-UU13. The sequence goes on from CAZLIO010000008.1 coordinate 12,098, forward strand.
CAAGGCGCTGTCTTTTCCATAGTGAAGTCGGAGCTACCAAGTCCAATTGGCATATGGAGGGGCAGATCACGGTTTGTACACAGGGCCTCCACGCCTAACTGCTTTAGATCGGTACTATACGGTGCGGCGGTTGAATCAACAAGAGATATGTAAACTTCGCTGCCTATATAACTTCTCGATCTTCGGCCTTGCAACCTTGCATCCTGTGACTGGGGCCTTGGAACTCGGTTCGTTACATAATAGCCGCCTGTACTGCTGTCTCCCAGATCTTTCGCTAAATAAAAAGGAAGAAACTCTTGTAGCTGGTCTGACAGAGCCCCATAACCCATTACCTTGGAAAGCTTGTAAACCTCGAAGTCCCGTGCTCTGGTCCGGTCCGGAACAACATGAAACTCAAAGACTTTGTCTGATACGGGTATGCGATCCAGCCGTTTTTTAAACAGGTTTATTGCCGGCGAACAGAATAACCCGAAATTATCAGCATTGATCGCACCCTCAAGCTCAATATTCGACTTGCGGAACAAGATAATGATATCCAATTGATTTTGTTCACAGCTTTGGATTGCGGTGCTCAAACCTGTAAGCTCAACGAACATAAATCGTTGAGGAAATGCAAAATACTCGTGCAAAAGACGATATCCCTGAAAAGAGCGGGCATCGTAAGGTAGTAGTTTTTGTTTATTTTCGAAACCCACACGCCGAATACAAGAAGCGTCAATGACCTTTTGCCACTTCATGGGCTTAGTCGTTGGTTGGGCCACAACCGCCACGGCGTTTGCAAAAAACTGTTCGTACAAATGCATTGGGATCTCGCCGGCCCCCATAAGATAAAAGGTCAAAGAATCCAGTTTCAACTCGCTAAGACTAAGCCCCGCGGTGGATTGAATCCGGATTTTAATTCCAGCTTTGACATTGGATAGGTTAGGGACTTCAAGCGAGGCCAGCTCGCGTGTATAGTAATTTGCTTCCTTCACCTGAATGGGCCAGAGGGTCACGTTATGTGCAGTACGGTATTCGCATCTGGTTTGCTCTGTTTTGCCCAAAGTGCTGTAAAACGAAGAGTCACGGGGAATTAAAAAGCCGTCAGCTAATCCACTCTCATCCAGGTCTGGCTTGAACTGGACAATACACATAGATGGTGTGGGTGCCAAATAGTGGGGATAGATGGTTTCGAGCAAAGATTGTGTAAACCTCGGAAACTCTGCATTGAGTTTGAGCTGCACTCGTGCAGCGAGAAAAGCAAATCCCTCAAGCAATCGTTCAACAAAAGGGTCCTGGCACGGCTGAAACTCATCCAGTCCGCCAAGGCGGCCTGCTATTTTGGGGTACTCCTTTGCAAACTCCGCTCCCATTGCACGAAGATGCGCAAGTTCGCGATTGTACAAGTCCAGCAGACGTCTATCCACTTGGCTCACCCTTTAATTTGTGGTGACCGGTTTCCAAATCTACTTCTGTCTTAACGAAAAGGTGGTCCGGCAGCGGTTGTGCCCACAGCTCACCCTCTATTTCGAACGAGATGGTACGAATGTTTGCCGAATCCAGTGGAGTGACAATACGAACAGACAGTTGTTTACGCGAAATTCGCGGCTCAAAACATAGAAAGGCTTGCTTCACTTGTGATTCAAACTCAGCCGGGCTGATTGCTGAGATAGTTGCACCGCATACATCGGGTATACCGTAGTTTAGCACTGACCGTGCTGCTTCGCTAAACTCATATATGTTGTCGTGCAATGGGTGTCTCTTCGTATTTAATATCATCCCCAAGTCGCGAAGTACTGCCCTTTTGTATCTTCGTATTGATACTACGCGTTGGTCACGGCTTTCCTTACTCACCTCTGGCTCATCGTCGGTGAGGCGATCAAGCAGGCATGGTTGCAGACGATCCATTGGTGTAAGTTCAGCCATTATTCGTCTCACCACCTTGCTGGTCTGTTTCTGGGTGGTCCAAATCTATTTGTCGTATCTGGAGCAGCGGGAATTCATCCTTGTCGGTGGCAAGCGTGCGCTGTCCCAAGCCAAGGTAAAGATCGCCTGGTTGTTCAACCCAATCGGTCTTGCGCGCCAGTAGAATGGCACTATCTTCGCTGGCTTCCGAGTCTGGGTACCGTGTTGGTATCAGGCCGGTCGTTTCACCACCGTTGACCCAGGTGAAATGGGCGGGAAGCCAGACTACATCGCGCAGGTCGGCTGGCGGTTCAATTTGGATTCGCTTTATAGCTGTGAAGGGCACCCAGTAGTATTTACCGTCAAAAATGGCCTCGAGTATTGGGCCAAGCCTGGAATCAGCGTCACAAATCCACTCAAAACGCTGACTATCAATAGAACCCGCAATGGCAGGTGCCGCGTCAAATGCACGCTCTCGCAGTTTCTGTGACGCCTGGTATTTTCCTTCTGCAGTCATTTGGTTGGCCTGTACCAACCAGCTAATCCACTCAGCCGGCTCGCCGAAAACGAGCGGTGAGCGTTTGCCGGCAAATATCTCAGCCCGCAGCGCCTCGCAATTGAGAGCCGCTCGGCATACCTGGGCCATGAGCAAATTCATGGGGTCGAGCTCCGCCGCCACATTTAGCTGGTTCAGAGCTCGCTCCCAATCTCCCTGGACAGATAACAACTGGAAAAGGAAAACCCGGAGCTTGGCATTGGCAGGGTCAGAGCGTATCTGACCTTCCAGAACAGCAAGCGCCTCGGTAAGCTGGCCGGCTTGCAGTAATTCTTCTGCTTGCATGTCAGTACCCTCGGTAGCTGTACAGAATATATCCCCACCGGCGATGTCTTGGAGGACAGGCCGGTAAACAGTCGTTAGCCTTCAACGTGGCGGTATTAGCCACCCTTGTTTATATTCAAGTCCCAAAAAGCGGGTATGGCGCCTTCCGACTCTGGAGTGTATATCCATTCTATCTTTCTGTATTTAAAGCTTACCTCTTCGAGGGGTAGCGCTTCCCCGCCCTGAGAGGAGCCACCTGGTCGGACCGACGTGACAATAGCCTTTGTCATTATGTATTCCATGTATTTCTGCTTATCCCCCCCGGCTCGGCACAGCTCCACCGTCACTTTATCTACCTCCTTGCCGTTGCAGCAGAAAAGATTCAGCTTGGGCGAGGCTTTGTCGAGCGTCTTCACAACGGAGAAGTCCTGGTGGTCGCACCGCTCTGCGCTGAGGCTACCACCACTGCTGACCGACCCAGAGGCCGGCTGGCTAAGACCATGACTGAATGACAGCAGCTCAATCCAGTCTGCGTGCTTGTCGTCGGTGCTCTCACCCGGTATTCCCTCGATCTTCAAAAAACAATCAAAAGCCATCTTATAAACTCCTTACAAAACTTAGTAATCCTCTTGGTTCCGATTCTTAACTTAGCTACCTAAAACATCTTAGGAGCTTCACATTTAAATTAATCCATTATCCTCCGCCTTTAGCCGAAGGCAGCTTGGATACTAATCGCAGCGAAACAGACAAGCCCTCGAGCTGGTAGTGCGGCCTCAGATAGAATTTGGCGGAGTAGTAGCCGGGGTCTCCTTCCACGTCTTCGACCACAACTTCCGCCGCTGCCAGAGGATACCTGGCCTTGACTTCTTCGGAGGCGTGGGGGTCGCCGGTAACGTATTGCATGATCCATTTGTTAAGCCAGGTTGCCATATCCTCGCGTTCTTTGAAAGAACCGATTTTATCCCGCACAATGCACTTTAGGTAATGCGCGAACCGGCAAGTTGCGAACAGATACGGCAGTCTTGCCGCAAGATTTGCATTTGCCGTTGCGTCGGGGTCGTCATATTCGGCCGGCTTTTGCAGCGACTGGGCACCAATAAATGCCGCATAATCTTCGTTCTTCCAGTGTGATAACGGCATCAGGCCGTTCTTCGCTAACTCCGCTTCCCGTCTGTCTGTGATGCCAATCTCCGTTGGGCATTTCATATCAACCCCACCATCATCGGTGGGGAAAGTATGGCAGGGAAGCCCTTCGACTATTCCGCCGCTCTCAACTCCGCGGATACTTGCGCACCATCCAAACTCCTTAAAGGACCGGTTAATATTCACACCCATTGCGTAAGCTGAGTTTGTCCAAAGATATTTTGAATGCTCGCCTCCAGCGGTCTCCTCTTCAAAATCAAAGTCTTCGAGAGGATTCGTTTTGGCACCGTAAGGTATCCTTCCGAGAAATCGCGGCATCGTTAATCCGATGTACCTGGAATCTTCAGACTCGCGCAGGGACCGCCATGGGGCATAGTCCGCCGTTTGGAAAATTTTCGTCAGATCGCGAGGATTACTAAGCTCTTGCCAGGAATCCATGTTCATCAAGGTGGGGGCGGCCGCGCTTATAAATGGGGCGTGGGCCGCAGCGGCAATCTGGGCCACCCCATTAAGTATTTCAACGTCCGGAGGGCTGTTATCAAAATTATAGTCACCGATGAGACAGCCGTAAGGCTCGCCGCCCGGTGAACCGAACTCTTCTTCGTATAGTTTCTTGAAAAGCGGGCTTTGGTCCCAGGCTGTACCTTTAAACTTCTTGATGGTCTTTGCTAAATCTTTCTTGGGGAGGTTCAGCACACGTATCTTCAGCGTTTCATCCGTTTCTGTGTTGTTTACGAGATGATGCATGCCCCGCCAGGTACCCTCGAGTGCTTGAAAGTCCTCGTGATGCATAATTAAATTAATCTGCTCAGACAGCTTCATATCTATCTCAGCAATAATCGCTTCGATTGAGCTGACCGCATCTTCGGAAATGAGCGTTGTTTCTGCCAGGGCCTGTTCAGCTAAGGTTCGCACTGCCGAATTGATGGCCTCTCTTGCATGGTCGGATTTCGGTTTAAACTCTTTCTTAAGGAGTAAGTCGAACTCACTTGGTTCTATTGCCACAGCCTCAGCGGCCTGTGCTTCTTCTTTTTCTTTCTCTTTAGCCATCGGACTGTTCCTCCTTAGAAGTGTCGGTAGATTCAGCTTCCTGTTTTGGTGCAGAAGTCAGGGCACTTAGCAGGGCCTTGTCTTTAAGGACCTTCGCCATCAGCTCTTCGGCACCACTTTTCCCATCCATGTACGACAAGAGGTTTGACAATTCCGTCCGGGCCTTCAACAGCTTGTTTAAAGCGTCAACCTTACGCGCCACAGCCGCTGGGGAGAAATCATCCATACTCTCAAAGCTGATATCGACGCTCAGATTGCCTTCGCCCGTAAGTGTGTTCGGTACTTGAAAGGCAACTCGAGGTTTCGTTGCTTTGAGCCGTTCATCAAAATTATCTACATCAATCTCAAGGAACTTGCGATCTGCAACGCCGGGCAAACTTTCTGCCGGCTTGCCGGATAAATCAGCCATCACACCCATTACGAAAGGTAGGTTGATTTTTTTCTCTGCACCGTACAGCTCCAAATCATACTCTATCTGAACACGGGGGGCTCGGTTACGAGCTATGAATTTTTGACTACTCTTCTTTTTTGCCATGCTTACTCCTTTCTCAACAAGAAATACTTAGCGCCGAAAACATCGGCAATCTTAAACCTGCAGAATAGCAGAATATTGGTTACTAACCCGGCTGTTTAGTACCGGAATCACTACTGCTAACTCCACCAATCATTTCTACTTGTTTCATGCCATCCGGACAAAAATCCTTAACGACTTCCAAAAAGCTTTTCGAGACTAATCTTTGCGCTCTGCGGAGAAGTAGGGGGACCGGGCTGGAGGGTTCGTGGCGGTCGAAATACTGGCAGACTTTATCGAGAGCCAAAAGGGCTTCTTGGGCGGATTGGATATCACCCGAAAGTGATATTGCGCCTTTCTCTTTTACTCCACCAGCTGCTGCAACACCCTCATCGACAGCTTCACCGTGCCCCCGCTTTGCAAGATATTCCTGAACACGTTTTTGAATATTTCCAAGAATGCCTCGGAAACCACTAACGTCCGGAGTCTGGCCTTGAGAAGCGCGTTCAGAGAACACACTCATTATAGCGGCTATATGTTCAATGGCTTCTTGTGTGGCTTGGGATGTTGCCAGGAGCTCATCCGTTGCGGTATCCTGAAATGCCGCATCAATTACTGCCATATCGGGAGCTTTTGCTTTCTGGTTATCTGAAATCGTAATCTCTCCTTTTGCAACCTGGATGTCTCTAAGGCTAAACTTGCCCATCTGAACTGAATTACACAAAGGCACTTCTGCCAACCGCTGTTTGAATTTCATCGGGTCCTGTGCATTGACCGAAGTCGGGGACAACGATTCTAAAATATTGATTCGCTCAAGAGGGTCGTTATTATCCTCCGGGTCAAGTTGAGGGTAAAGATTATCCCAGAAACGCTCCAGCAGTCCGCGTAGCAAAGATAAGCCGTCACGCAGACCGCGGATCCCCTCTAACTTTAGAAGGGAGATGATAAGGTACATTGCAACCCTAAGGTCTTTCGAGCGCTTTAGCAACTCGGAACTTTTTTCGCGAACCTCCCGCCAGTTTGGCTCTTCCGCGGTTTCCTCCACACCCGCCACGACCCCACCGGCGGCCTTGGTTCGCAGCATGTCTTCGATAGCCAGGAAAGAGGCGTCGTAGGAAAGGTCTTCGCCGCAAGGGGACTCGGCGCTCACTTCTGAAAGCAGGCTTTGGATGTCAGATTCATTCATAGCACACTCATCAAATTAGATTTACTGTGATACACTGGCTTTAGAGCCGACCCAACTACATCGGACTAAAAAACCAAGAACATTAAATAATCACGGTCAAAATCGCCTGTAAAAATCAAGTGCGACGAGTGTTCTTTACCTGCCGCCCTGAAACCTACAAATACTTTCCAGCTAACCGGTGCTTATTTTGAGACTACTCACAGGAGGACTTGAATCTTCCAGAGTAGAGCACATCGCTCCGGCATTCGGGAGATTTTCTATATAGCCAATAAGAAATATTTAGAAATGTTACTACGATTGGGATAGAGTGTCAAACTTTTTTCCTTTTTTCCAAAAAAATGTATAACTTTTTGTTAAATAATACTTTATGGTCTCATTAGAGAGATATGAGTTAGTCGTAATATCTCTTTTGTAATTCGCCGCAGGTTATCCCGGATTTACCGATAAAACAGGTCTTCAACCAACAGAGTATGAAAAGAGCGTTTTGTTTCATCTTGTCATCAGAGAGGAGGCAATGCACTTTCAAGCCGTTCTAAGCAGACCGGATTTTTGGAAATGAGGGTGCAAAAAAAATGTAAATTTTGCACAATCCATCTTGACTCTGCATGATATCTTACCATAATACCTGTTTTATTGTCTGATTCAAAGCACACGTGAGAGAATCTAAGCTGATTAAGATTGGGGTAACAGACGGAGATAGCTTTTTCTATGGTCAGCGTCGCCGTAATCCTTGGTTGTTTAATTGGAGATAAAGAGCAATGTCGACTTCGCTTGATGACTTCAGAAGTGACCCGAAAGGCTTTTTGAAAAAGACCGTGGTCAGTATAAGCGTGCCGCCGTCTTACGGGTTTGGAAAGAACTTTTTCAAATGGGATAATACGTTGCAGGATAATAAGGTCTACGTCAAGCCTCAAAGCTGGAAACAGGGCATGCTCTTTGGGGCATGGACTGTCCCTGCGATGAAAGAGGGGGACATGGAGGTTAAGGCTCTTCCCACGCCCCCTCCCGAGGGCGCGCAGATCATGGTTACCACCCAAATGACCGCCTGTTCGTTTGTGACTATACATACCAAGGATGCAACTAAGGTTGGTCACGCCAGTCCGGCTGATACGACAAAGGGAGGCCCAGAGAAAATGCAGAAGGTCCTCAAGAAGGAGTTCGGAAAAAAGAAGGTGTTTGGCAAAGAGGATTATGTTGGAAGTAAAACACAAGCCGCGAACGTGATTGGCATCTTCAATAAAGACAAATGGCAGATCTACAGTCAAGCATATGGTTCGGGCGGAAAACCTGTTGTTAAGGTCCTTCTCTGACGCGCGGACATTGAAAAGACGCCAAGAAATCCGATTTGTCGTAGCCTTGCCACCAACAGAGGACCGTGTGCCAGTATACCAACCCGTCATTCGAAACAACGACTGCAATCGCTTCATTGTGTGGCTCTATTACTGCATTCTTGGACAGTTAATATAAGGCTTTTGCCATAAGGTTATCTGCGGTACTGCGGCGCGTTTCGGCATGCTGTTTCCGATATCAGTCGATCGACTGCCTCTTCTGCCGATATACGGGCGGTGAGGCGATTCCAGAACGTTTAGGTGATTTGGAAAAGAATGTTTGCACTATGTCGGCAGGTGAAGTTTAATAACTGAGCAGAGTCTCCAAGGATTTTCTGCAAGTCAGAGTGGAGAAGTTGATATGACACGGACGTGTAGAGAAAAAACATTTGATTTGAATTGGCCGTTGGACGGCAAGACGTTCAAGAATGTCCTGGCTGATGCGGGGTATTCACAGACGGCACTGGCCGAGACCTTGGGCATATCGAGCGCACACGAACGGCAGGATGTAGAGGTTGTCTATCGACGTGTCAAAACGGACAGCCCCTATAATATCCTGGTTCGCTTGTTCTGGCTTGGACGGGCGGTCTCCGAGCCAGTAATTCGTGAGAAATTGCCGGGCCTTGATGTCGAGCAGTTGGAAGGGGTCGGCCTGCTGCACCGTCGGGATGGGGAGGTCCAAGCTAACGCCAAATTGGCGCCCTATCACGACTTGTTACTGGTGAGCGATTTCGGGTCGGAAATCCATCGTGAATTATCGGCTGACCATGTCCTTGGCGTGGGCGCCGCATCTGTGACTCTTGGAAGTTTGACAGTACGCCGAAAGGTCAAAACTGCGCTCGACATTGGCACCGGCGCCGGCATACAAGCTTTTCTGGCCGCCGGCCATGCTGACCATGTCATCGGGACGGACACCAATCTACGGGCGCTGAACTTTGCCAGGTTCAATGCCAAGTTAAACCAAATAGATGGCATCGAATGGCGTGAGGGTAACTTTTATGAGCCGGTAGCGGACCAGCAATTTGACCTGATTGTGTCTAATCCTCCTTATGTGATTTCTCCGGAGTCCCGGTTTGTTTTTCGTGATGCAAATCTGCCGGGCGATGCCGTTTCAGAACAAGTAGTGCGCGGGGCCGGGGAGAGGCTAAGTGAGGGTGGTTTTGCCTGTATATTGTTCAATTGGCATCATCAAGACGAGGTGGACTGGGATTCTCGACCGAAAAGCTGGATGTCGAATACCGGCTGTGACGGCTGGCTGATTTGTTTCAAGACCACGGATCCCTTGACCTACGCGGCCGACTGGCTGCAAACCAGTGTAGGGCAGAGTTCGAAGGAATACGGACGGTGTCTGGATGAATGGATGGCATATTATGAACAGATGGGCATCACGCGGATCAGTGCCGGGGGAATGATTATGCGAAGACGAAGCCAACAAGCTAATTGGTTCCGGGCCCACGTCATAGATAAAGGTCGCTGTACCGGCTCTTGCGGAGACCAGATTGAACGTATATTTGCTGCCGAGGATCTACTTCAAACCCTCAACGACGACCGGCAGTTGCTGGAGCAGCGTTTTCTGTTTGATGAACACCACCGCCTGGAGCATCAGTTGGCAGTTCGGGACGGCTGTTGGACTGTCAATAGTGAGCACCTTTATGCCTCCGAGGGGATTCCATTTGCCGGGAATATGGACATGTATATTGCGAACTTGCTGGCCGGCTGTGACGGCCGGCGAACCTTGCGCGAGCTTATCGAGGTAGTGGCCGACCGAATGCAGACCGACCCGGAAACGGTAAGACCCGCCTGTTTAGCTGCTGTCCGCAAGCTTATGCAGGCCGGGTTTCTAAGCTCAGCTATTGAGCCTGAGACGGCGAATCCATAAGAAAAAGTGTACAAACGGACACCCTTTGACTACAAAGCAAGTTCGGTTTACTAATGCGGGTGTCTTATTCGGAATTCCCTATGTGTCATCTCAATTGTCACCTCAGACTCTGAACTTCAATAGCAGCAAGGCGTTCAGAAGGAAATTCATGGTATATTCAGTGTAATGTCCGGCCGAAGTACGTCGGGATTCTTACCGATGAGACCTGAGTTGGATAAGTAGATAACGTCCCAATACCCAGGACTACCGTAGTATTTTTCTGATATCTTAGACAGTGTATCGCCAGGTATAACTGGATACTTACCGGGCGGCAGGAGGCGGTTGACGCCTTTGAGTGGATCATCATCCGAGCCACCCACAAACTGATGAAGTGCCATTTTACTTAACAATTTCCTGAAGTTTTCCTTTTTGGGAGCGCGACGAAATTCCTTTTCGGTTTTGTCTTTTATTATCGAGGTGGCTTTGACTGCCGCTTTCATGGCCTTCTCTGTCAATCGCTCTTCCTGCTCACTCCCTAACGACTGAGATGCTGCCAAGTCACCAAACATGACACGTAGATTTTTTTCAGATGGATTTGCATTGAGCTGGTCAATCGACTTCTCGAGCATCTTATCTGCTGCCTTGCTCGCCGCTTTGAGAAGTGATTGCGCCAGTGGGTCGTCCTCATTTTTCAACATCTTCTTCTCCGCTTCGAGAAGTGCCTTCTTTATACCTTTCTTTGTTGGCTCGACCACAATAGAAGACGGTTGCGTTTTTGACTCGGGCTCCGGAGGCGATTGTGGAGTTATGCCGACCGGACCTCGTGGTGTCCCTTCCGGAGCACCGCGTGGGCAGAGTGACGGTTGTTTCGGGCCCGCAGAGAGCTGTTGTTTCTTAAGAGCAGCAGAGAGCCTCTCGTATTCGAGCTTGGCAATCATATAATTCTTGAAGGCGTTGAGGTAATCCTGGACCAGCATTTTTTGTGTAAACTCGTCAATAAACTTTACATTGGGTGCTCCTTTGTGCATTGGTTTGTATGAGTCCGCAGGTGTAATCTCCTCCTTGGAGTTTTGTAGCCTGGCACGTGCCTCTTCAAGTAGGGTTTTTGCAAGGCTATATCTCATTTCGGCCAGTTGCACACGTAGTGTCGGGGACGCGTTATGCCAATTTTCGCGATAGTAGGTACCCATGGCATTTTCCTAATGCGTAAGTAAAGATTTCCAAAATACCCGTTCACCCACAATATTTGTGAACAGCAATATGATAATTATAACGGCGACGGATGGCCAGTGCAAGTAAGGATTGTTGATGTTGGGACCGCTTTGGCGAGCCCCAGAGTGAGATCCTATAGGAGAAACCAATAGCACAGTAACACCGCCCGAATTTCCACCTAA
>CAZLIO010000009.1:0-21224 GCA_964559025.1 uncultured Pirellulales bacterium
CACCGTCCGTCTGGATATACCCTCCTTATGGACGAAGGCCATCTATCATTGCCGAACAAATCTGCAAAAAACAACTTGGGTCTTTCCCTTGTAGACATTAGGGTTATCCATAAAAAGCCTTTTGGTCCTCACCTCGATGCCAGCTGGGATTTTGTGGGTGAGAGTAAAAATGGGACCGAGGATATCTGGTACATCAGTGTTGGATGATGAGGAGCTTTAAGCTCACTTTGCTTGGTTATAATTCATAGGAAAGTCATCTTTGTTAATCACGTGTAGATGTACTTTCTCATCGGTGACAAGGGAGCTGAAGATTTCTGAGTTCTGAATCCCAGCCGGTAGAGGAACCGGAGAGTTGACGAGAGACAACAAGAAGTCACCTATACAGATTTTCGGCCCCAGCCAGCCACTTCCGATGGCGGTACAACCTTCTTACAACTGCGCGGCTCGTTATCTGCCAATTCAAAAAAATGCTCATATCATAAGTCACTTAACGAAAATGGATTATTGTAGACAGGCGAGTACTCGGCCAGTTTCTTGAGCCTCTCCATATTGTCCACATCGGCTTTTACTTTGATTTTGACGCGAATATCGGTGAAACCCTTCGGGACTTCTTTAGATAATCCCAAGAAACCCTGCAGGTCGATGTCCCCTTCGATCTCCGACTCCAGCTCCTCAATGTGGATACCGCGAACTGCAGCATGGTCCACCATACTCGTCGTTAAACAAGCAGCAAGGGCGTTGAGCAGGTGCTCGACCGGATTTGCACCTTGATCTTCTCCTGCAAGGATCGGTGGCTCATCAGCATGCAGCTCAAAAGGCTGTCTGTGTGCGATCTCCTGCTTGGCACCGTAGAAGCCCGTAACCGTAGTGCAGTTGTGGTTCGCACCAACCCATTTGTTGCTTACTCGAAACTTGCACTTCCCAAGCTCAGGGTCATGTTGGATAGCGCTTATTGTACTTTCCAAAACATCCATGTCTATCCCGTTTATCATTTTAGTCTTTACTTGCTCTGCAATTTTTATTACCTTTCAATTGTCTTAAATGTTATTTCTTAATAGTTCCGTTGTCTCACTGGACGATTATGCCAACTAAGGGTGACTACTTTTGTTATGTGTTCTACGCCTTTTAGTTTTTCAAACATACTGCGGTAGATTCTAATTTTTCTGTTCTTTCCAATTTACAGCTGAATCCTAATAAAATGTTCGATTTCTGTAAATCAGGGCAGAATCCGTTTTTACTATCAGGCATTTTACGCTAACTGGCATGGTAGAATCCCCGATAGAATGATAGCTCAAGGACAAAAATGCTTCGAGAGACCGTTTAGGGAAACGGGGTAGGAGCTGTATTGCGAAGAGGTGAAGAATAGATGTTTAACGTCCGGCAAAAAGCCTTCGCAACACTGTTCTATGCCCTCGCTATTTTGTAACTATGATTAGGGTGGTTCTTACAACCGTTCAGAACGAAGATATCACTGTACCCGCCGGACCGAGACGATTCAAAGTAGAGATCCAGACCGTCTGGTGAAATCCAAGGTTCACTGTCGGTCGTATAGCTGTTTATCTTTGATCCCATATTTACTGCCTTGCCCCATGAGTCGTTTCTTGTGGTGCGTTTTGTGACCCAGATATCGTAATCCCCATAGTCGTTTGGCCGGTTTGAGTTGAAGTAAACAGAAGATTAAAGAATGCAATAAACCGGCGCTCCATTGGTAGAATTGAATTCACTTGATTTTCGCGGCCACCGAGCTATTATACGGTAGTTATATCTCAAGGACAGGGAAGTTCCGACGAAGTTCAGGGCACTAAAAGAGAGAAGGCTAGGAAAATAACAAATCGATTTTGCGAACAGGATGAACTGTGAAAAAGAATATAAGTAAAACAGGAAAATCTTCTGAACGGCATACGCGAGCAGTGGAGGCGCTGAAGCGCAGTGAAGAACGGTATGCACTTGCCCAGCGGGCAGCCAACATCGGTAGTTGGGATTGGGATATTGGGAGAGGTGAACTGGTGTGGTCTGAGCAAATAGAGCCCATGTTTGGGTTTGGTCGCGGAGAATTCGGCGCAACATATGAAGCATTTATCGAATGTGTCCACCCGGAGGACCGCCAGGATGTCGTTGATTCGGTCAGTGCCTGCATTGAGGAAGGTAAAGATTACGCTATCGAGCATCGCATTGTCTGGCCGGATGGGACGGTTCGCTGGGTTTCGGAGACAGGTGATGTCATCCGGGATGAAAATGGCAAAGCAATCCGCATGGTCGGCATCGTCCAGGATATCACTGAGTGCAAAAACGTAGAGGCGCGACAGCGATTAGCTGGGCGAATCTTAGAGTCTTTAAGTCGAGAAGTTGCAGGCCTGGAGGCAATTCGTGATGTGGTCACACTTGTAAAAGAATTCAGCGGTTTTAAAGCTGTGGGGATTCGCTTGCACAAGGAAGATGATTTCCCTTACTTCGAGACAAGTGGATTTTCGGAGGATTTTGTGAAAGCCGAGAACTATCTCTGTGTTCGAGATGAGAACGGCAAACAAATTTATGATTCACAAGGAAATCGAGTTCTTGAGTGTATGTGCGGCAGTGTTTTGTCCGGCCGCACGGATCCAACTTTGCCTTTCTTTACTGAAGGTGGAAGCTTCTGGACCAACAGCACTACTGAACTGCTGGCATCCACTCGGCCGGAAGACCTTCAAGGGCCGGTAAGGGGCCACTGCAACAAAGCGGGCTACGAATCAGTGGCTCTTATTCCACTGCGTTCGGGAGACCAAGTTGTGGGTTTGTTACAGCTTAACGATACCCGACCGGGAAGTTTTACCACTGAGATGATTCGTTTCCTCGAGGAAATCGGTATCAGCATTGGTATTGCGCTGGCAAGAATCAGAAATGAGGAAGATGTAAAGAATCTGGCAAAATTTCCTTCTGAAAATCCAAACCCTGTCTTGCGGGTCACAAAGGACGGGGTACTGCTTTATGCCAATGCTGCCAGCGGGTCCCTATTAACCGAATGGGGCTGCAAAGTGGATCAGATTGTTCCCTACAAGTGGTGTCAAACGGTTTCAGAAGTTTTTGTCTCGGGGGCAGGAAAAATGGTTGAGATAGAACATGGAGACAGGATATTTTCGTTTATGGTTGCTCCAGTAACCGAAGCGAACTATGTCAATCTTTATGGTCGGGACATTACCGAACGTAAGCAGGCAGCTGAAGAGATTGCTAAGCTGGCCAAATTCCCTGCGGAAAACCCGAACCCTGTACTGCGTATTGCAAAGGACGGGACTATTCTTTACAGTAATGAGTCGAGTTCGCCCATTCTAAAGCTCTGGCATTGCCGGGAAGGTGAGCGAGTCTCTGGTAAATGGTATGGCATCATCCTGGAGACGCTGAGCACCGACAGGCCGCAGGAAACTGAAGCAGAGTGTGATGGTACGATTTATTTGCTCACATATGCACCTGTTAAAGATGCTGATTTTGCTAACGTTTACGGTCTGGACATCACCGAACGTAAGCAGGCAGAAGAAGACTTGAGAAAACACCGGCAGCACTTGGAAGAGTTGGTCCAAGCACGCACAGAAGAATTGACAGAAGCCAATAAGCAATTGCTTCAGGAAATCGAGGAGCGCAAGCGTTTGGAAAAAGCACTTTTGGATGTTAGCGAGCGGGAGCAGCGACGGATTGGGCGGGAGCTACACGATAGCATCGGCCAACAATTTACGGGTATCGCGTTTATGGCGAAGGTGTTAGAGGACAGGCTGGCTACTAAATTGCCTGATGAAGCAGCCAACGTCGCAGAGATAGCGAAACTTATCAAGCAGGCAATGGGTCAGACTCGGGGTCTTGCCAGGGGACTTCACCCCGTGGATTTGGACGCAGGCAGCTTGATGTCGGCACTGCAGGAATTTGCAGCGACTACGGAACACCTTTTTGGTATCCGCTGTACTTTCAAATGTGACAAACCCGGTCCGATGGATGATGCCGCGGCGGTAGTGCACCTTTATCGTATCGCTCAGGAGGCCGTCACTAATGCAATCAAACACGGCGGGGCAAAGAATATCCAGATAGAACTGGCTTACGATGGGGATAATTCTGTCCTGGCGGTGAGAAGTGATGGCCGGGATTTTCCCGGAATGCAGGTTAAGGGTACAGGTATGGGTTTGCAGATTATGAATCATCGCGCCGAGATGATTGGCGGCTCACTCGATATTCTCAGGGGCGACAAAGGCGGGACGGTCGTGACCTGTGTGTTTCCGAAGAAAAAACATTTATGAAAATGGGAGAAATTATGGCTCGGAAAAAGGGGCAAGATAAAACCGGCGGAGATAAATCGAAGATTCTTATTGTTGATGACCATCCTATCGTCAGGCAAGGACTTGCCGAGCTTGTCAATCACGAAAACGACCTTGCGGTTTGTGGACAAGCTGAGGATGCCCATCAAGCAATGAAAGCCATTAAAGAACTAAGACCCAGTATGGCTGTTGTTGATATTTCCCTTAGAGAGACAAGCGGTATTGAACTGATAAAGGATATTAATGTTCAGTATCCAAACTTGCCGGTTCTGGCCCTTTCCATGCATGACGAGTCTTTGTATGCCGAGCGTGCTCTTCGAGCAGGGGCCAAGGGCTATATTATGAAGGCCGAAGCCACAGAAAAGGTGATTACTGCAATTCGGAAAATCCTGATTGGCGAGATATATGTCAGTGATAAAATGGCTGCAAAAATGGTGCGTAAATTAGTTGGCAGTAAAGCCGAGATAAGTACCTCTCCGGTAGAGCGTCTGAGTGACCGTGAGTTGGAAGTGTTTCATTTGATCGGCAAGGGCTACGGAACCCGGCAGATATCCGAACGGCTGCACTTGAGTATAAAAACGATTGAGACTTATCGGGCGCATATCAAGGAAAAGTTGAGTCTGGCCAATGCTGCTGAGCTGCTTCGGTACGCCATTCAATGGGTCGGCAGTCAGAACAAGCGGTAATTTCATCACGACTTGCGATCGCCATCTAATCCTCTTTTTTTTCAACTCTTACTAATGGCCCTCAGAACTTTTTTGCAGGTCGTCAGCCTTTTTGACTTTGGCATCGGGGGATTCCCTTATACGAACAAGAGTAGTTCAACCGATGGTAAAAAAGGTCCCTCCCCTGATTTACAGAAATTAAACATTTCATTACTATTGGGCATAAACTGAAAAGACTAAAGATGAAAATTTATAGTAGCATATTTGGAAAACTTGGGAAGTACAGAACACATATAAAAATTTATAGTCCTCCTTCATTCGCTAAGCTGTGTTTTCCGGCCACACCAGGACGTGTGGCCGGGAAGCTTAGCGGAAAATAGACACAGCAGTGGAAAGATGTGATTGATATAGATTAGTGGGCAACCAAGTATTTTGCTCATGGCAACTTTGTGGAGCGTCGTTAGCCGGCAGTTGGCAGAAGGAGTTAAGAATGTTGGTTTTAACCGGGCAAAGAGCAAAGGGATGAGTTGATTATGATTGGAGATTGCGTACAGATTACGATGGCCAAGGTGCGTGGTGATAAGGTTCGGCTGGGAATGACTGCTCGGGTGTCAGAAAGGATTGTTTCGCTACCGAAAGTTCGGAAAGGAAAAGTCCTTACTGTTCGTCGCCAGCTTGCTGAGCGCAAATACCCTATCAATGAGCGGTTGAATGTGGCTCTTGATAGACTTATTGAGGACCTTATCACAAAGAGAGTCGAGGAAAATGAAGAAAAAAGCACAACACAACACCAGCAAGAATAAAACCAGAATTTTGGTTGTTGATGACCATGCTATTGTGCGCCAGGGACTGATAAAGCTTGTCGAGGCGGAACCTGACCTTATGGTTTGTGCCGAAGCCGAGAACGCCGGTCAAGCCTTGGAAGCTATTGAGAAACAGCAGTTTGACCTGGCCATCGTTGATATTTTACTGGAAGGCGCAAGCGGGCTTGAACTCACTGAAAGAATGAAATTGCGCCGTCCAAATATGATTGTCCTAATACTTTCTATGCACGATGGGCTGCTCTACGCCCAACGTGCTCTTCGAACTGGGGCTGCAGGATATGTTGCCAAGTACGAGGCGGCTGAAAAGATTATAACAGCGATCCGCCAGGTGCTTAGCGGGAAAGTCTATGTCAGCGACAGCAAGGCAGTGAAATCGATGTCCGACGCAGCTTCTATTAGTGGTGATAGTCCCAACGACAACAAAGTAACTGAGACCGGTTCTTGCAACAAGTAGCAACAGGGGAACTCGAAGTGTGCGCAGTGCTGATTAAAGAAATTGGGTTTTGGATTTGCTGTTTCAATAAAAGTTGAAAGGAGTGAATAGATGATAACAGAGCCAGCAAAAAGAGTGGTGTTCATTTCTTCCTATCCGCCGAGGAAATGCGGAATTGCTACTTTCACATCGGACTTAATTGCGAATATCGAACTGGCTTCGGAGGGAGAATTTGACCCGGTCATTTGTGCTATGGATTGGGGGGACAAGCTCGATTAAAGCGAGTCGGTAAAACTTAAGATTCGCAAAGATGTTAAGTATGATTACACTCACCCAGCGAAGCAATCGCAATTGAGGAATGAGTTAAATTACGTTGGTGACGGTTATCATTTTTTGGGGTATTTGTGATGAAAGCAGCGGTTATTCAAGAGCACGGCGGCCTGGACCAGCTTAGGATTGAAGAAGTTCCTGAACCCATATTTGCCGACGATGAAGTTGTTTTGAAAGTTCATTCCGCGGGTCTGAATCATCTGGACATCTGGGTAAGAAAAGGCAGGGGCGGCCTTAAAGTGCCGAAGCCGCATATTCTTGGCTCCGATGCTGCAGGTACAGTAGTTGCCGTCGGTGCAAATGTAAAAGGTGTAACTGTTGGTGATAAGGTGATTCTGAATCCGGGTTTGAGCTGTGGTTGCTGTGAATATTGTAATCGCGGCGAGCAAAGTGAGTGTATTTCGTTTGGGCTTGTGGGTATGGCTCGGCAAGGAACATTTGCAGAACGGGTGGCTGTACCATCCCGCAACGTATTCCCGAAACCTTCCCATATGAATTTTGATGAAGCAGGAGCATTTGTACTATCGTACCTTACGGCCTGGCGAATGCTTATGACACGAGCCCAGATGAAACCAGGCCAAACGGTTTTGATACATGGTATAGGAGGCGGCGTTGCTCTTTCTGCCTTACAGTTGGTTAAACTCGCCGGTGCAGAAGTGATCGTTACTTCATCATCAGATGAAAAACTGGATCGTGCAGGTCGGATCGGTGCTGACCACACAATTAATTATGAGTCAGTTGATGATGTGGCGCAGTGCGTAAGAGATATTACATCCGGCAGAGGCGTCGATATTGTTATTGATACGGTTGGGGCAGCCACCTGGCCGATTGACTTTTCAGCAGTGCGCCGGGGCGGCAAGGTAGTCATATGTGGTGTAACATCTGGAGCAGAAGCGGTTACGAATCTGCGGACGCTATACTGGAACCAGCTGACGATTCTTGGATCAACGATGGGCTCGGATGAGGATTTTCATCAGATGCTTAAGGCAGTTACAACAGCAAAACTAAAGCCTGTTATAGACTCAGTGGCTATGCTGGAAAATATCAAAGATGCGACAGGCAAAATGGAGGCAGGTGAGCAATTCGGAAAGATCGTTTTACAGATTTTAAAATAAAAGTATTTGTAGTTACCGAACAAGAAAGGAATTCATTATGGTTCTTACAGCTTCAGAAATGCTTCCCCTGGGAACATAAACACCGGATTTTGAGGTGGTTAAGGTCGATTTATCGTTGGATCAGAAAATCGCAAATCCTTGAAGCTGAGAAAGGAAGAAAATCATGAGCAAGATTTTATATATTCAAGCTTCTCCAAGAGGTAAAAGGTCACATTCTATTGCCGTTGCCGATGCATTTATTGAAGCATATGAACAAAAGCATCCGGATGATGAGATTGTCACTTTGAACTTGTTTGACGTGTCGATCCCCAATTTTGACGGGCTGGCGGTACAGGCCAAGTATACAATTCTGCACGGGCAGCCGCATCCAGAAGAGGAACTGCAAGTGTGGAAGAATGTTGAGGAAGTGATTGAGCAGTTTACCTCTGCAGACAAGTATGTCCTTGCTGTGCCGATGTGGAATTTCGGTATTCCATACCGGCTCAAGCAGTATATCGATCTTTTAGTTCAGCCCGGCTATACGTTCAGTTACAGCGAAGATACCGGATACCAGGGACTTGTAGTTGGAAAACCAATGTTGGCCGTGTATGTCCGTGGTGGCGAATATCCTCCGGGCAGCGGGACTGAAGCGTTCGACCTGCAAACCAAGTATATCGAATTAATATTTGGATATATTGGTTTTAAGTATATACGCTCCGTAGTCGTTGAACCAACCTTACAGGGCGGCCCGGTTGTCACAGAAGCGAAGCGTCAGGGGGCTATCGGCAAGGTAAAAGAAATCGCCGCCGTTTTTTAAACAAAGAATCAAAATGGCACGAAAAGTATTTCAACAGGTTCTAAGTGCTGTTGTGTTCATAGGTCTCCTTATAGAGGGCTATAAGGTGACGGGAGAAAATAACATGCCGACAACAAAGGCCGTACATAAATATACAAACAGACTTATCAATGAAACCAGTCCCTATCTGCTACAACACGCTCACAATCCTGTTGATTGGTATCCCTGGAGCAAGGAGGCTTTTGAGCGGGCTAAAAAAGAGAATAAACCTATTTTCCTATCAATCGGTTATTCCACCTGCCACTGGTGTCATGTGATGGAAAGAGAGAGCTTTGAAAACGAACAGATTGCCGGGATAATGAACGAGCATTTCGTGAGCATCAAGGTGGATAGAGAACTACGGCCGGACGTAGATGAGATATATATGACCGCTGTTCAGATGATGACCGGCACGGGTGGTTGGCCTCTATCGGTATTCCTTACACCTGACGGTAAGCCCTTTTATGGTGGAACGTATTTCCCTCCGAAAGATTTATATGGCCGTCCGGGTTTTGAGCGGGTGCTCCTTTCTATTGCTGATGCATGGAAAAACAGACGGCAGGAATTGGCCGATTCTTCACAGAAACTAAGTGAAGTTCTGGCAAACCTAAGCGGACCAACTGAAAAAGAGACACTTTCACCCGAGATGCTTAAAGGTGGATTTGATCATTTCAGGGCTACTTTTGATGGTACTAACGGAGGTTTTGGAGCAGCCCCGAAATTTCCTCAGCCGATTAACATGTCAATGCTGCTTTCTTATTGGCACCGAACAGATAATACGCAGGCCCTGCAAATGGTTGAAAAAACTCTCGATGCAATGGCCAAAGGTGGTATTTATGACCACATTGGCGGCGGTTTCCATCGTTATGCAACCGATGCACGATGGCTCGTCCCGCATTTTGAGAAGATGCTTTATGACCAGGCACTGCTTAGCAAGGTCTATCTCCAGGCGTACCAAGTTACGAAGAACCAAAAGTATGCCACAACCGCAAGGGAGATCTTTGAATATGTCCTGCGAGATATGACCGATACCCAAGGCGGTTTCTATAGCGCCGAAGATGCCGACAGCGAGGGAAAAGAAGGTGCATTTTATGTATGGGACCCAAAGCAAATTAAATCTATATTAGATAAAGACGAAGCCGAGATATTTATCGCTTACTACGGCGTTACCGAGGAGGGTAATTTTGAAGAAGATAAAACCATTCTCAATATTGCAACATCGATGACAAAGTTGGAAAAAAAGTTCCAAAAAGACCATACTGCGCTAACGGATGTTCTGTCAAAAGCCCGCTCGAAGATTTTTAACGAGCGGACAAAAAGAATCAGGCCGCATAGAGATGACAAGATCATAACTGCATGGAACGGCTTGATGATTTCTTCAATGGCTTACGGCGGCGCAGTTCTGCAGGAAGAAAAATATATCAGAGCCGCCGAGCGATCAGCTACATTTATACTGGCTAATTTGCACAAAAGAGGACGATTGATGCGATATTACCGTGACGGTCGGGCAGTCGAGCTTGCTTTTCTTAACGATTATGCATTTACTATAATGGGCTTGCTGGACTTGTACGGAGCGTCTTTCGAGGCCAAATGGCTCATTGAGGCAAAAATGCTTACCGAGGAGATGATAAAGCTGTTTGCTGATAATGAACAGGGAGGATTTTTTCTCACAGGCAGAGACAGCGAAAAACTAATTGCCCGTATTAAGCCAAACTCTGATGGAGTGATTCCTTCCGGAAATTCAACCGCAGCATTCGCTTTATTGAAGCTGGGCCGGTTAACTATGAATCAATACTACACAGAACAAGGTGTTAAGGTACTTGAATCGTTCTCGCAGCAATTGAAACAGTTACCCGCTTATTCAACTGAAATGTTAACAGCATTGAACTTTTGGCTTTGCCCAACACAGGAAATAGTAATTGCCGGCAACGCTAAGGCAACGGACACAAAGCAGATGCTTAAGCTGGTCCATAGCAAATTTCTGCCAAATTCAATTGTATTATTCAATAAACAGGATAATATAGACTCTGATATTTACAGAACAAACCCTTTTATCAGGAACCAGGCCGCCATAGACGGCGAAGCTACAGCTTATGTGTGCGAAAATTATGTTTGTAACCAACCTGTTAACAAAATCGACGACCTTGACAAAATACTTTCTGACATCTCCCGGGTAAAGTAACCGGTTGATGTTTAAATTGGAAATTATTGTCATATAACATATTAAATTGAGGGAATAAAATAATGAACATATTTGAATATGCAATGCAAATGGAAAAGGACGGCGAAGATTATTATCGTCAGTTGGCTCAGCAGACTGTTAATACAGGTATTAGAACTATCCTGGCCATGCTGGCCGATGAAGAGGTCAAACACTACAACGTCTTAGAGAAAATGAAAACCGAAAAGCCACAGATTGCTGAGACCAGGATTTTGACTGATGCAAAGAATATCTTTGTCCAAATCAAAGAATCCGGTGAAAGTTTGGATTTTGACATCAAGCAAACCGAGTTTTACAAAAAAGCCCAGGATATCGAGAAAAAGAGCCATGAATTCTACACGGAAAAAGCCAATGAGGTGACAGAAGAATACCAGAAAGAACTTTTCCTTAAGTTGGCTGATGAAGAAAGAAAACATTATCTCTTATTGGATAATATAATTGAGTTTGTATCCAGGCCGGAGCAATGGCTTGAGAATGCCGAGTTTTATCACCTGGACGAATATTGAATATTACCTGTTTGGAAAGAGGATGTTTATTATGAGAAACGACCTCTCCATTGTTTTATGTGGCCGGGCCGGCCAAGGTATCCAGACTGTCGAGTATCTCTTAACGAGAATTTTCAAGCTTGCCGGCTATAACGTTTTCGCAACAAAGGAATATATGTCACGTATTCGTGGAGGAACAAACTCTACTGAAATACGGATATCTTCGGGGCCTGTCCGTGCTTCCGTAAGTCGGATTGATATTCTTATTCCTCTTAACCAGGGTGCTGTCCAACATGTTGAAAAAAGAATTTCTCCTCAGACAATTATCCTGGCGGAAAAAGAGAGCATAGGGGACGATTTTGACCAAAGCAAGCACAAGTTTATTGATGTACCGTTTACTAAAACAGCTTCTGAGATTGGCAACAAGATTTATTCCAATGTGGTCGCCGTAGGGACAATTGCCGGTCTGTTTGGAATTGGGTTACAAACAGTGAGCGAGTACGTGAAAAAGTTTTTTTCTGCAAAATCTGATGATGTTGTGCAAAAAAATCTTGCTGCAGCAAAGGAAGGTTTCAATTTCGGCGCCGATTTAATCGATTCGGCTAAAATTAAATATGACATCCACAACGACACCAATATTAAAGACCAAATTCTTTTAAGCGGCACCGAAGCTGTAGCCCTCGGTGCTATTGCCGGGGGCTGTAATTTTATATCTTCCTATCCTATGTCTCCATCAACCGGCGTGTTAGCATTTCTTGCCAGGCAGGCGAAAGATTTCGGCATAATAGCTGAGCAGGCTGAGGACGAAATCGCCGCAATGAATATGGCTATCGGGGCCTGGTATGCCGGTGCAAGAGCGATGGTCACAACATCAGGCGGAGGCTTTGCCCTTATGACAGAAGGTCTGAGCCTGACTGGTATGCTTGAGAGTCCAATTGTGATTCATCTTGCCCAAAGGCCCGGCCCGGCAACAGGATTGCCTACCAGGACCGAACAAGCTGACCTCGAACTTGCCCTTTATTCAGGGCACGGCGAATTTCCCAGAATAGTGCTTACGCCCGGAAAGATTGAAGATGCTTTTTACCTGACTCAGAAAGCATTTAATTTAGCTGATAGGTATCAGGTACCGGTTTTCATACTTACTGACCAATATTTTGTGGATTCTTACTACAATACAGCTTGTCTTGATTTGTCAGACATAAATATCGAAAAACACATAATTAAAACCGGCGTCGATTACAAAAGGTATAAGTTGACGGCGAATGGTATTTCTCCTCGCGGAATACCAGGATTCGGGGAAGGATTGGTTGTAGTCGACAGCGATGAGCACGATGAGGCCGGACACATTACGGAAGACCTCGATTTAAGAACCGAGATGGTTGACAAAAGATTGAAGAAGCTTGAACTTTTAAAGGATGAAACAATACCGCCCGAATTGGTAGGCCCTGAGGATTATAAAAACTTAGTAGTATGCTGGGGCTCGACTTACAATATCCTAAGGGAGGCTGTAAAAAAACTCAGCAGAGATGATACAGCATTTTTGCACTTCAAACAAGTATACCCATTACCGAATGAGACGAGCAATTATCTTCAAAAAGCTCAGAGAACTATAATAGTTGAGAACAATGCCACATCCCAATTTGCAAAGTTAATAAAGCTTCATACAGGAATCGATATTAAAGATAAGATTCTAAAATATAGTGGCTTGAGTTTTTATGTTGAAGAGTTAACAGAAAGATTAAATGACTTACTGAATTAGAGACAAAACTATGGGTACTCAAATATTTGATATCGCTAACATTGATATTGCCTGGTGTCCGGGTTGCGGTAATTTCCCTATTCTTAAGATACTAAAACAAGCTGTAGCTGAGTTGGGAATTGAGCCGACAAATCTTGTGATGGTATCCGGTATCGGCCAGGCGGCAAAAATTCCTCATTATTTCAGGACCAATGTATTCAATGGCCTGCATGGACGCGCTCTACCGGCTGCGACGGCAATAAAAGCAGCAAATCCAGCTCTTACTGTCATATCCGAAAGCGGCGACGGCGATATGTACGGCGAAGGCGGCAATCATTTTTTACATACGATACGCAGAAATCCAGATATAACCAATATCGTTCATAATAATATGGTTTATGGCCTGACAAAGGGACAGGCTTCACCTACAAGTCAGAAGGGCTTCAAAACACCCGTCCAGGTCAATGGCGTTTTTCTCGAACCATTCAATCCGCTCGCGGTTGCTATTGCTCTGGATGCAAGTTTTGTTGCAAGATGCTTCGCCGGCGACGTTGAGCAGACTAAGGAAATAATCAAAAAAGCGATTAAGCATAAAGGCTATGCACTGGTTGATATATTTCAGCCCTGTCTTTCATTTAACAAGCTCAATACATACCAGTGGTTCAAGGAGCATACTTACTACCTTAAAGACCATGACCCGTTTGATAGACAGCAAGCCTTTGAGAAAGCAACCCAAACCGATAAATTGCCACTCGGAATTTTCTACATAAGTCAGCAAAAGCCTACTTTCGAAGAAAATATTGGTACCTATCAGGAAAAACGAACGCCTTTATATAAGCGCGAACCTGACATGCAGAAATTATCCAATCTAATCGATAAGTTCAAAATACTGATATAGAACAAGGACCGGCAGGATAATCATGGGGACACAAAAATGCACTCCGTTCGGAATTGCCCTGCTTTGAATCAATAAAGAATTGTTGTGTGCCAGGTTTTTGGAACGTGACGACCAGGAATCGTATATTGATTTACTGTCCCAAAAGCTCCGATTAGTCAGAGGGTTTTCATTGTGATTGAGCGAAGCACTACAAACGTTCACGGTTATACACGACAAACAACCAATGAGTGTATCTTTTCAATCATTGTGCCTGTTTTAAACGAAGCTGACCAAATAAATCCGCTCATAGAACATATACACAACCAAGGCTTTGGCCCTCTTTATGAAGTAATCGTCGTTGATGGCGACCCTCAAGGCGGTACAGTTAGAATTATTCAAGACAAGGATGTAATCGCCATTACCACTGAAAAAGGCCGAGGTAGGCAAATGAATGCCGGCACCGCAGTGGCACGCGGAGAAATACTAATGTTCTTACACGCTGATACAAAACTACCAGATGGCGCTCTGGAAAAAATCAGCCGAGCTTTAGAAGACCAGAATTATGTCGGAGGAGCTTTTGATCTTAGGATAGATTCGGACAGACTCTTTCTGAAATATATCGCAACCCGTGCTAGCCTTCGTTCCCGCTGGAACAGAATACCTTATGGAGACCAGGCGATTTTCATAAGGAAAAAATATTTCGACCAAATCGGTGGATATAAAGAAATCCCATTAATGGAAGATGTTGATCTGATGCGGCGTATAAAGAAAGATGGAAAACAGATTGTTATATTCCCTGATAAAGTGAGAACATCCGCAAGAAGATGGGAAAGTGAAGGAGCCCTTTATACCACTTTGAGGAACCAGATATTGGTGCGATTGTTCTATCTGGGCGTCAGCCCTCACAGACTTGCAAAATATTATTGGAGACGGTCTTAATGGATACAAAAACCGATTTGCTGCGATCCAATCCGCAATATGATACTGTGAAAAAATACTATGGAGAGGTGGTTCAGAAAACTTCTGATTTGAAAACCGACGCCTGCTGCACCGCAGATGTGATGCCTGTCCATATCAAGAAAGTCCTGCTGTTAATTGAGAACAAGATAACAAGCAAATACTACGGCTGCGGCTCTCCTATTCCACTGTGCATAGAAGGTTTGAAAATTCTTGACCTTGGCTGTGGAACAGTAAGGGATTGCTACGTCATGTCAAAACTTGTCGGCCCAAAAGGATTTATTTGAGGCATAGACATGACCAAAAACCAGATAGCAGTCGCTGATAAATACGTTGATAAGCAAACCGAAACATTTGGCTACAGAAGACCCAACGTTAAATTTATCCTCGACTATATTGAGAATCTGAGCGAACACTTTGGGAAAGAGTCACTGGATGTGGTAACTTCAAACTGTGTTATAAATCTGGCAGAAGACAAAGAGATTATCCTGCAGAAGGTATATGAGGTCTTAAAATTCGGCGGTGAGATGTATTTTTCGGATGTTTATGCAGATAGGCGAGTACAGAAATCCATTGCTCTTGACCCGGTTCTGCGGGGTGAATGCCTGGGCGGAGCGCTGTATTACAGAGACTTTGAGACAATAGCAAAAAAGGCTGGCTTTGCCGATCCGAGAATCGTTTCCAGAAAATTTATCAATATAGATAATCCTCGAATTAAAGATATGGTCGGAAATATACAGTTTTATTCAATCACCTACCGTCTCTGGAAACTTAAGGATTTGGACGATGCCTGCGAAGACTATGGCCACATTGCCGTTTTACAACGGACGAATGTCCGAGTCGCCTTTCAAATTCGAGCTTGACGACGGGCACGTATTCTACAAGAACAAACCCGAGAGGATATGCGGCAATACTGCCATTATGCTTTCTAAGACCAGGTTCAAAGAATATTTTCAGATTCTGGGCAGCTTTATA
The DNA here is from genome assembly GCA_964559025.1 of uncultured Pirellulales bacterium. Taxonomy (GTDB): domain Bacteria; phylum Planctomycetota; class Phycisphaerae; order Sedimentisphaerales; family Anaerobacaceae; genus NIOZ-UU13. The sequence continues at coordinate 15,709 of CAZLIO010000009.1, forward strand.
GAACATTTCGGAGCGTTTAAGAACTGCTTTACGGTTGAACGAAATAGCGAAACTGACGTAGTAAACTCAGGTTGTTGCTGAGCAGAGACCCAAGAGTTGGGATAACAAAAATGGAAACAGATTTCAAAGAGACACTAGCGAATACAAATCCTCGGCTGCTGCGCTTTGATGGGCTTCAAACACTGCAGGTCAATCTGGGCAATCGATGCAATCAAAGTTGTACCCATTGTCATGTGCAGGCCGGGCCGCAAGGCCAGAGAATAATGTCGAAATCGGTTATGGAAAAGATTATCAACTTTCTGCAAAATCACAGAGGTTTATGTGTTGACATAACAGGTGGCTGTCCGGAACTCAATCCTGATTTCAAATTCTTCGTTGAGAATGTTCACGAATTTGCGTCACCCCTTATGGTGAGGACGAATCTTACCGTGTTTTTCGAACCCGGATTAGAGTGGATCCCCCGATGGTATCAGGAGCATAAAGTAGTAGTTATCGGCTCACTGCCTTGTTACACACCGGTAAATGTGGATAAGCAGCGGGGTGAAGGTGTTTTCGAAAAAAGTGTAAAGGCCCTCAAGCTGTTAAATAAGCTCAGCTACGGTTCTGAAAAGGGGCCGAAGTTGAATCTGGTTTATAATCCGGGTGGAGATTTTCTGCCGGGACCACAGGAACAGCTCGAGTCCGATTACAAAAAAGAACTAAACAACAAATATGGAGTTCTGTTCAACAATCTTTTTACTATAATCAACGCTCCTATAGGCCGGTTCAGGCAGTACCTGGAAGCAAACGGTCGGCTCAAACAATATCTGCAGATGCTGGCCGAGAACTTCAATACAAAAGCTGCTGAAAATATTATGTGCCGTAATCTTGTGAGTATAGACTATCGGGGAGTGCTCTACAACTGCGATTTTAACCAGGCGTTGGGATTGCCGATTATTGATGCGGCAGGTAACAATCTGTCCATTGAACAACTCGATGATATTCTTTCGGAAGGCATTGAGATAATAACCGGCGAGCATTGCTATTGCTGTACTGCAGGGGCGGGTTCAAGCTGCACCGGTTCACTCGTGAAGTAAAGCCGACAGAAATTAAGCACTAATTGAGATGTGACATAGGAGACATAAAAATGCGAAACAATTACTGGTTGTTTGTACTAACGGGGGTTTTCATAGTGTCTTCTGTTTTTTCTTCAAATACTTTAGCTGCTGAACCTGAAAAGCAAGGATTTGACTACAGTAACTTCGCTGAGATGCTTAAGATTAATGTAGATGACGTCGGGATGGTCAATTATAAAAAATTAAAGGCCGAGCCACAAAAGCTGCTGGCATTTGTAACTGAATTGCAAAATTTGGACAGAAAGGATTTTGACAAATGGGGCAATAACGAAAAGATCGCGTTCTGGCTTAATGTATATAATGCTTTTACGCTGAAGGCAATTATCGATAACTATCCGATAAAGTCATCTTTCTTCAGGTCAAGAATTTACCCCAAAAACAGCATCCGGCAGATAGTGGGTGTGTGGGACAAAATAGAATTTACAGTGATGGGGCAAAAGTTAACTCTTGGTCATATTGAGCATAAGATACTTCGTGTGCAATTCGATGAGCCCAGAATACACATGGCTATGGTTTGCGCAGCTATGGGATGTCCACCTCTTCGTAATGAGCCTTATACCGGTGATAAACTTCAAGAGCAGCTCGACGACCAGACCCGTCGTTTCCTTGCCAATTCCGGCAAATTCAAAATCGAGCGTGCCGATGAAAGAATATACCTGTCACCAATATTCAAGTGGTTTGCCGAAGATTTTGTCAGGAAGTTTGGTCCTGAGAAGAACATCGGCAGGCACGACAAAGAGGAATCGGCTGTACTGAATTTCATTGCATCTTATCTTGGTAAGGCGCAGAAGGACTATGTCCTCGCCGGCAAATTCAAAATCAAATATCTAAAATACGAATGGTCTCTGAATGAGAAGCAAGCCAAAAATTAGAAGGAGTAACCAAAAAGCCAAATGAACCACTGTAACACCTGCCTTCTCTTATTCGTAAAGTCGCCTATCAATGGACAGGTCAAGACCCGTCTTGCCGCCGAGACAGGTGGAGACTTCGAAGTTGAACTCTACAAATGTTTTGTTGAGGATATGATATCTCTTATTGAGAATATTGGAGTTCGTTTCAAGCTTTGCTTTTATCCGGCCAATATGAAATCGACTTTTTTGGAATGGTTGGGCGAACAACACTGTTACATACCCCAGACAGGTGATAACCTTGGCGAAAGACTCAAGAACGCCTTTGATAGTGCATTCGAGGAGGACTTCTCAAAGGTTGTTGCCATTGGATCGGACAGCCCCGACCTGCCTGAAGAGTTCCTGCGACTGGCGTTCAAGGAACTTGAGTCGCACGATGCCGTCATCGGACCCGGCAGCGACGGAGGATATTACCTCATAGGCTTTTCCCGAACGTCCTTTTTACCTGTGGCATTTGATGGTATCGCCTGGAGCACATCCGCTGTATGTAAGCAGACGGTCGAGATCCTTAAAAGATATAAGCTGAAAATTTATCTGCTGCCGGAGTGGTACGACGTGGATACACGTTCGGATTTAGAGAAACTTATCGCCCGAAACAAAGACACGGCTTTCGTTCGGTCGAAAACAGCTGCTTTTATCCGGAACATGGAAACAGGAACAATAGGCTAAAGGAATATAGTATGGATAACGCAAACGCGATTGCTAAAGCGGCGTACGAAATTTCACGCAAAGGTTTTGAGCATGAATTCGGTAGACCAAAGATGGATATCAAGGAACAGGCCATCTGGGAGAACCTATGCCGTGTGGGAACGAGGCTGTGGCTTGATACCGGTGATATGGATGTTGCGTCCAAGTTATGGTGCCGGCAATTCGAGGCGCTGACGACCAACAACACTCTATTGAACAAAGAGATTCAAAAGGGCCTCTATGACAATCTAATCAGCGAAGCTGCTTCTGCGATTAGAGATGCTGCTCCCGACATAGACAAAAAAGAGTTGATACTTGAGATTGCGTTTGTTCTAAATGCTTATCATGGTTTAAGACTGGTGGAGATTTTCGACGCTCACGTGAGCGTTGAGCTCCATACGGACCTTGGAAACGATATCGACAGGTCGGTCGCCTACGGCAAAAGATACTATGAGATCTGTCCCGAGCGATTCTACGTGAAGGTTCCGCTGACACCGGCAGGTTTTGTTGCTGCTCGCAAGCTCGGCGAGGCGGGCATTCCGGTGAACTTCACACTGGGTTTTTCCGCCAGACAAGGCTACGCGGCGGTGTTAGTTTCACAACCTCATTATACGAATGTTTTCATGGGAAGATTGAATGCCTTTGTAGCTGGTAATCATCTTGGTGATGACAGAAACATAGGTGAAAAAGCTACCCTTGCAACTCAGAGAGAATTGCTGAAATTAAGAGACGTTACTAAGACCGGCACTCTACTCATAGGGGCGAGCATGAGAGAGAGTTCTCAGGTGGCTACTCTTGCGGGAGTGGATGTGTTTACCATGCCTCCAAATGTGGCCGCCGACTATCAGGAGAATCCTGCCCAAGAGATCTCCCAGCAGATTGGAAAGGACCCGTCTGTTGACTTGGCTGATGGTGTCACGCCAGCTGATTTTAACGCTTCGACTTTGTGGGAGGTGCCCGAGGCTTTCAGGAGCTGTGTCGCTGAACTGCTGAAGAAGGATATTGGCCGAATGAGCGCTGATGATGTTCAGACATACTTTGCGGATGCAGGATTTGTGGATTTTCTCCCCCGATGGTCTGAGGAGGACATTCAAACCGCTGCCGCTGATGGCAAGATTCCGGTTTATGAAAAGTGGAAAGCTCGCCTGGCAAGCGGAGAAATAGGGATGGATGCCCTTATGAATTTAAGTGCTTTCTATTCATTCGCTACAGACCAGGAAGCACTGGACGCCCGTATAGAATCGTTAATTTGAGATCTTTTCATGTTACCGGAGCAAGTTTAATGTTCGATTATGATGTAGTAATAATAGGGGGCCGGTTCAGCTGGCCTGGTTGCCTGCAAAGTAGCTAACGGATTAGGTAAAAAGACGGCCCTTATCGAAAAAAGAAAGCTCGGTGGCGATTGTACATGGTTTGGGTGTGTGCCGAGCAAAACAATCATCAAATCAGCGAACATTGCTCACCAGATAACTCGACTCCAGGAATTCGGATTGGAACCTTCCACTCCCATTGAGTTAAATGCCGACAGGGTTATGGCACACGTAAGAGCGGTTGTCCAGGCTGACGCGGACGGCCATCCGCCGGAGTCTCTGGAAGCCGAGGGCATAGACGTCCTGTTCGGCACACTTTGCTTTCTGGATAATAATAATATCGAACTGGGAGAAAGAAAAATATCTTCCAGAAAGTTCATTATCTGTACAGGCTCTCATCCGTTTATACCAACTATCAAAGGACTTCAAGACATTCCTTACCTGACAAATGAAACAATTTTTGACCTCGAAGTTTTGCCCAGCTCGATGATTGTTCTTGGCGCAGGTCCTATCGGTATTGAGCTTTCCGCAGCGCTGAATCGTCTGGGTGTGAAAGTTACGATTATCCAGCGCTCAGCTAATGTTCTGAAGAAAGACGATAGGGAGCTTGTCGATAGACTGGTTCAGATATTGCAGACTGAGGGTGTAAAAATACTAACCGAAACGTGAACAACGAGATTTGCTCGGCAAGAAGATGCAGTCGTCGCTAATATTGAGGATGAAGAAGGTGAACGACAAATTGAGGCAGAATCGGTTTTGGTTTCCGTTGGCAGAAGGCCGAACCTGGACGGCCTGGCACTGGAAAAGGCCGGTGTCGAGTTCGATTCAAACGGCATCAAAGTTGATCGTCATCTCAAGACTACTGCTAAGAATATCTACGCCTCCGGCGATGTCGTACCACCGTATCTATTCACCCATGTTGCAGAGTATGAAGCAATCGTCGCCACGACTAATGCGTGTTTCGGACTGCCGATTAAAAAAGCCAATTATGACAATGTACTTTGGACGACTTACACGGATCCTGAACTTGCTCATGCGGGGCTGACTGAAGAGCAGGCAAGAGAACGATACGGCGACGCGATTAGAATCTATCGCTGGGAGCACAAAGATGTTGATCGCGCAAAAACCGACTTGGCTCAGAACGGCTTGAGTAAATTTATTTGTGATAAGAAGGGCAAACTCCTCGGAATTCACATCCTGGGCCACGGGGCGGGCGAATTGATGCACGAGGCACAACTGGCTAAGTCTCTGGGAATGCCTTTCAGCAAGATTGCCTCGGTGATTCATGCGTATCCATCGTATTCAGATGCGGTGCGCCAGCCGGCAAAGAAGTGCTACATTGATATCCTGCAAAACAATTTTTTCATAAAGCTGCTTAAAACAATCGTTCCAAAGAAGGATAAGAGATAAGATACAATGGCTGAAAAAAGTGACAAATCAGAACAGTCATTGTCCTCCAATGGGCGAGGTGGCAAGCGAGCCATATTTGCAATTCT
>CAZLIO010000009.1:21234-23261 GCA_964559025.1 uncultured Pirellulales bacterium
AGCAGTCATCTTCGCCATAATCATCGTGGGTGTGATTACAGGAACAATATTTCTGCCTGTTAAGATTTGGCTCATTAGGGGCTTAGAATGGACACAAGGATTAGGAATTTGGGGCCCTGTGTTCGTGGTCGCATTTTACATCGTGGCTTGTATATTGTTCCTACCCGGCTCGATTTTAACCCTTGGCGCTGGTTTTCTCTTCAAGGTGATTGGCGGCACCATTACCGTCTCAATAGGCAGCACGCTGGGGGCTTGCGCCGCTTTTTTGGTTGGGCGAACAGTCGCCCGAAAATGGATAACCGGTAAGGTCGCTAAGAATGCGAAGTTCGCAGCGATTGACGAGGCCGTTGCCCAACAGGGATTCAAAATTGTGCTTTTGACCCGGCTGAGCCCGGTCTTTCCGTTTAACATGCTGAACTACGCTTTTGGGCTGACGAAAATTTCATTTTGGAAGTATGCTCTGGGTTCATGGATAGGCATGATACCGGGAACCGTAATGTACGTATATTTTGGAGCGGGACTGCGTTCTCTTGCCGACGTTGCCGCTGGACAAGTGGAAAAAGGTATCGCAGGTAAGCTATTCTTTTGGCTTGGCCTGGTAGCGACAATAGTTGTTACAATATTTGTCACCCGCGTTGCGCGTAATGCACTAAGAGATGCAGTTCCTCAAACTACATCAGAAACAACAATAACAGAACAAGAACAATAGGTCTGATCCAAGGAACAATATCAATGGCAAGAAAATTTAGTTATGACGTTATACATCGCTGGGAAGGCAATCCATTATTAACCATCGAGGATATTCCGTTCCCATGCAACACTGTCTTCAACGCCGCTTGTGAAAAGTACAACGGCCAATACATTCTTCTTTTGCGAATTGAAGATTTAACCGGCCGCTCCATATTTGCCCTGGCACGTAGCAATGATGGATACCAATTTGAGCTTGAACCAGAACCTGTGATGACACCCTGTAAAGGTCAGGGTTGTTTTGATGAATACGAAAGGAAAGGCATCGAGGACCCGCGGATCACTGAAATAGATGGCACATTCTACATCATGTACACTGCGGTATCACCCTATGGACCACTGCTTGCATTGGCAAAAACCATGGATTTCAAAAAATTTGAAAGTATAGCTCTTATCAGTGAGCCGGAGAATAAAGATGGAGTTCTTTTCCCGGAGAAAATAAACGGAAAGTATGCGCGCTTCGACAGGCCTGTAGCTGGGGTTATTGCCAACATCTGGATTTCATATTCTGACGACTTGATAACGTTGGGTAACTCGCGCTGAGTTATGACGGTTCGGGACGACCATTGGGACTCCTGGCGTATCGGTGCTTCTTCGCAGCCGATTAAAATTGACGACGGTTGGCTCCTTATCTATCACGAGGTGAAGGCAGCTTCCAGCGGCCCAATATACAGACTCGGTGCAGCCGTATTGGCTTACGACGACCCGTCCAAGGTTCTGTGTCGAAGTGCTATTCTCATTCTTTCCCCGCGAGAGTATTATGAACGAGTGGGTGATGTGAATAACGTGGTATTCTCCTGCGGTGCTATACTCGAAGATGATGGGCAGGAACTAAAGATTTATTATGGCGCTTCAGATACTTCAATCTGTCTCGGAACGGCAAAAGTGAATGAATTGATGCAGTTCTGTACCATTGGCGAGCATTGATTTCATAAAAGAACACCGAAAGCACCTATGGTTATCGGAAGATTTCTGTTTCCGGTTTGAAGGCAAGCCAGGCAAACGCGAAGTAGTCTCCGTGAACAATCCTTGTCAGTTCTTTCCCTCGAAGTGGATCCCGCACAGCCCGGCCGGTAATGTCCCAGACACTTTTCGTTTGCTCGCGTCCCTCCTAAAAAATTCCGTCCTTGTATATTAACAAGGATTTACCCTCTTATGGAATATCGCTTTCTGGGTGATGATTGCTGATATCGGTTTGAAAAAGCAAGTGTCTGTACTTTATCATTGGATTTGCTATTATGATGACAAAGGCTTGGCCGTAGGAAGAACCGGATAATGTA
>CAZLIO010000010.1:0-20135 GCA_964559025.1 uncultured Pirellulales bacterium
TATGCAAGAAGGATTTTGGGCGCTGAGACTGCTTTAGCAAGCCCCGGAGTGCAAACCTTCTTCAAAATCGAATATCGCTGTAACTCCACCCGAATTTCCACCTAACAACAAATTTTGTTTATACACTGTTTGGGCCGGATAAAGATTAGCTTGTCTTGCAAGAAAATCAATCTGATCCATCGTTTTGTTGGAATTTGGCTGACTTTTTCAGTAAAACAGGCCGATACAAAAAAATATCTTATTTTTCAGGGACAACTAAACTAAAAATTGGTTGACATAGTGGAGCATTTTGACTAAACAATATATTTTGTTTAAAGTGGCAAGGAAAGTCATTCGAATAAACTGATGAAGGATGTCAGTCTATGAAACACTAACCTTTTAACATACGCCGAGATGGCAAGAGGGAACGACAATGGCAGAAATAAATCGCACATCTCTATTTAGCAAGCTCAACAGTTTGGGCTATAAGTCTATCGAAAGCGCTACAGTTTTCTGTAAGCTGCGAGGTAACCCATATGTGGAATTAGTACATTGGCTGTACCAGATTCTGAAGTTGCCCGACTCGGACCTGCACCATATTATAAAGCACTTTGAAATAGACCCGTCCAGACTTGCCAAGGACATGATGGAAGAGCTGGATCAACTGCCGCGAGGGTCCACATCGATTTCAGACCTGTCTTCTCATCTTGAGGAATCTGTAGAGAGGGGATGGGTTTACGGAAGCCTGCTATTTGGGGAATTGCAGGTTCGCACGGGCCATTTGATAGTTGGCATCCTCAAGACCAGCGGTCTGAAGAATGTTCTTCTGCGCATCTCAAGCGAATTCAACAAGATTAAGCTCGAGCAGTTAACGGATGATTTCGCGAAAATTGTAGGCGGGTCGCCGGAAGAAACGCTCACAGCAACCGATGGTTCCTCCTTCCGAGCTGGGGCCGAAGCCGCTCGTGGTACCGGAGAGATGGCACCGGCTGCGATGGGCAAACAGGAAGCCTTGGCGAAGTTTTCGGTGGACCTTACCGAAAGGGCTCGGAGCGGGGATATGGACCCTATTGTAGGACGCGACGACGAAATCAGACAAATAGTTGATATTCTGATGCGCCGCCGTCAAAACAACCCGATTCTGACAGGTGAAGCGGGAGTTGGCAAGACGGCAGTTGTTGAAGGTTTTGCCCAGCGAATCGTTGCCGGCGACGTACCACCATCAATTAAGGATGTGTCGTTGCGTACGTTGGATGTAGGGTTGCTCCAGGCCGGTGCCAGCATGAAAGGTGAATTTGAGAACCGCTTGCGTCAGGTCATAGAGGAGGTTCAGAGTTCGCCCAAACCGATTATTCTGTTCATCGACGAAGCACATACTCTCATTGGTGCCGGGGGCTCAGCAGGTACAGGTGATGCCGCAAATTTGCTCAAGCCGGCGTTGGCTCGCGGTACGTTACGGACTATCGCGGCCACGACGTGGTCGGAGTATAAAAAATATATTGAGAAGGACCCCGCACTTACCCGTAGATTCCAGGTAGTCAAGGTTGACGAGCCCGAAGAAGAAAAGGCGGTAATGATGATGCGGGCAGTGGCTTCGAAACTTGAGAACCACCACCGCGTTCAGATATTAGACGAAGCTCTGGACGCGGCAGTTCGTCTCTCTCACAGGTATATTCCTGAACGGCAGCTCCCCGACAAGGCCGTGAGTCTGACCGATACCGCAAGTGCAAGAGTCGCCATAAGCCAGCATGCAGTGCCGCCGGAATTGGAGGATTGCCGCCGGCGAATTCAAGCATTGGAAACGGAAATGGAAATCATCAGCAGGGAGAGTGCGACGGGCGTAGACCACACAAAACGCGAATCTGAAATCACCGAGAAACTTGAAGCCGAACGCGAAAGATTGGCCAAACTGGAAGAACGCTGGTCCAAAGAAAAAGAGCTGGTTGATGCTGTTTTAGACATTCGGGCCAAATTGCGCAAAAGCGGTGAGGGCACTATCGAAAAAGCAGGGATTGCCGAAAAAGAAACGTCAGAAACCATCGAGAAAACTGAGGCTGCACCTCAGGACGATACGGGCGAGCCTGCCGAGGCAGCGCCCGAAAAATCAGAAGAGCTGGATATAAAGGACAGAGAAGAGTTGCTCAAACAACTCAAATCACTGCAGGAACAGCTAAACGAGCTACAAGGTGAGAGGCCCCTGATTCTTTCCTGTGTGAATGCACAAGCCGTCGGTTCAGTAGTTGCCGACTGGACGGGGATCCCGGTCGGCGGAATGGTAAAGAATGAGATCGAAGCGGTTTTGAATTTGGCAGAAAGGTTAAAGGAACGTGTTATCGGCCAGGACCATGCACTGGAAGCAATTGCCAAGCGCATAAGGACGTCCCGCGCCGGCATAGAAAACCCGAACAAGCCGATCGGGGTAATGTTCCTGGTGGGGCCCAGCGGCGTGGGCAAGACCGAATCGGCACTTGCATTGGCTGAAGCTTTGTATGGCGGCGAAAGTAACTTAATCACTATCAATATGAGTGAGTTCCAGGAAGCCCACACGGTTTCAACGCTTAAAGGCTCGCCTCCCGGATATGTCGGCTATGGCGAAGGGGGTATTCTGACGGAGGCCGTGCGACGGCGCCCCTATAGCATTGTTTTGCTCGATGAGGTTGAGAAAGCTCATCGTGATGTGCACGAGATATTTTTCCAGGTATTCGACAAAGGCCGGATGGAAGACGCCGAAGGCCGCCTGATTGATTTCAAGAATACTATCATCCTGCTGACGAGCAATGTCGGCACCGATTTGATTATGGATATGTGCAAAGATCCGAAGCTAATGCCCGATGTCGAAGGCATTTGCAAAGCTCTCCGTAAACCTTTGCTTAAGGTCTTTCCGGCAGCCCTTCTCGGTCGGCTTGTTGTCGTGCCTTTTTATCCAATCAGTGACGAAACACTGAAGCTTATAACTCGTCTGCAGCTGGGCCGAATTGGACAACGTACACAACAAAACCACAAGATACCGTTCAGTTATGACGATGACGTTGTGGACCTTATTGCCAGCCGGTGCACGGACGTTGAAAGCGGGGCTCGCATGGTCGATTCCATCCTGACCAATACTTTGCTTCCGGAAATAGGCCAGGAGCTGCTGACCCGGCTTATGGAAGGCAAAACCGCAAAACGGGTCCATGTCGGCGTCAAAGACAGCGAGTTTACTTATTCGTTCGACTAAGGCGGTGCTTGGTGTAAAAATGAATTCTGTTTAAGGCGGTTACTAATGGCAATAACTCAAGAAAATAGAGAGATAGAGATAGCGACGCCGTTGGGGAAGGACGTGCTTTTGCTAACGCGCATGTCCGGTACCGAGCAGCTCGGTCGGCCGTTCAGGTTCGATTTAGAATTAGCCAGTGAAGACGATCAGATAAAAGCTGAGGACATTGTCGGGCAGAATGTAACAATCCGGCTAAATCTGTCCGAAGACAACACTCGCTATTTCAACGGTTTCATAAGCAGTTTCACGCAAATGCTAACTAAAGGCGGTCTGGCATGCTATCAAGCTACCATGGTACCCTGGCTGTGGTTTCTGACACGAACTGCGGATTGTCGGATCTTTCAAGAGAAGAAAATCCCTGAAATTATTGAGCAGGTTTTTGGCGACCTTGGGTTCTCCTCGGACTATGATACTGCCGACCTGAAGGGAGACTATCGTAAATGGGAGTACTGTGTACAGTACCGAGAAACCGACTTTAATTTTGTCAGCCGGCTCATGGAGCAGGAGGGGATATATTACTTCTTTAAGCACGAGAACGGCAAACATTCCCTGGCGCTGATCGATACGGCCGATGCACATGAGCCTTATTCTGACATCGAGGAACTCGAATACCATCCTGCCGGCAAGGGAACAAAAACCGAAGAGTGTGTTTCGGACTGGGTCGTGAGGACCCATCTGCAGCCCGGCTCATATGCTCTGAAAGATTTCAACTTCGAGACAACCAAGACGGAGATGCTGGTACGTGCGATAGCGGAGCGTAAACATGCACATGCAACATTCGAAATCTACGATTATCCCGGGGAATACACCGTGGTTAAACCTGATGGAGAAGATTATGCCAGGAAACGTATTGAGGAGCTGCAGGCCCAATATGAAGTGGTTTCGGCCATCTCTGATGCCCGGAGTATCTGTACGGGCTACACATTTAAGCTTATCAACCATCCCCGTGACGACCAGAACAAGAAATATCTGATTACCTCTGCAAACTATAACATTGATGCCGGCGGGTTCTATTCAGGTGGCCAAACAGATGGCGAGTGTACTTACTCATGTAGCTTTACTGCTATCGATGCCAAGCAGCCATTTCGTTCGCCCCGTATCACTCCCAAGCCATCAATTCCAGGCCCACAGACAGCAATGGTTGTCGGCCCGGCCGGAGAGGAGATTTGTGCTGATGAATATGGCCGGGTGAAGGTGCAATTCCACTGGGACCGTGAAGGCATAGCCGACGAAAACAGCTCCTGCTGGATTAGGGTTGCGCAGGTCTGGGCCGGCAAGAATTGGGGAGCGATGTATATTCCTCGTATCGGGCAGGAAGTTATTATTGAGTTTCTCGAGGGCGATCCTGACCGGCCGATCATAACCGGCCGAGTCTACAACGACAAGGCGATGCCGCCCTATGTGCCGAAGACCAATCCGACTATATCCACACTCAAGTCCAACTCCAGCAAGGGCGGCGGGGGCTTCAACGAAATCCGCTTCGAGGACAAAAAAGGCGATGAGCAGGTTTTCATTCATGCCGAGAAGAACCTGGATGTCCGCGTCAAAAACGACCGCTTCGAGACGGTCATTGACAACCGTCACCTGCACGTGGAAAAGGATAAGTTCGAGCACGTCGAGAACAACCGCAGCGAATTGGTCGATGCCGACCATAAAGAAGAAATTGGCAAGGACCGCCACCTGAACGTAAAGGGCAAGGAGGCCAAAGAAGTGGGCAAGAGCCTCTCGCTGACCGTCAAGGGCGACGTGGCCGAGGTGTTCAAGAAAAACCATTCCGAACAGACCACAAAGAACTACTACCTCAAGGCCCAGAATATCGTGATCGAAGGGATGCAGAATATTACGCTGAGCGTGGGAGGCTCATACATCGCGATTGAATCGGCTAGTATCGAGATCAAGACCAGCGGACAGCTCAAAATCGAAGGGACAACAACCGACGTCAAAGGAAGCGCAAAGACATCCATCGCGGGTGGTGCCATGACAGAAGTTAAGGGCGGTATAGTGAAGATTAACTGATAAAGGATTCGTGTTAAGATGGGTAAGAAGAGCGGAAAGGCATGTAAAGTGGTGTCACCGGCTTCGCCGGACAAGGCCGAAGATGCCGATCTGGCCGATCACGGCAAGATGGCCGAGATCAAGGCCGAGCAGATCAAAAGCAAGTCCGGCAAATACGGTTCCACGAAGGTCGAGCCCCACAAGCCGGACGAAGAAAAGACAAGTTGGATCGAAATCGAAATGGTGGACGAAGAGGACGAACCCGTGACGGGCGAAAAATACAAAATCACCCTCCCCGACGATACGTTGGCTGAAGGCACGCTGGATAATAACGGTTTCGCCCGTGTGGATGGCATCGACCCGGGCACATGCAAAGTCACCTTCCCTGAGCTTGACAAAGATGCCTGGGAGAAGATATAAGGTAAATCGAAAATGGCTAAATATAAAGTCAAACAAGGCGATTGCACATCCAGTATTGCATGTGATAAGGGTTTTCTATGGAAAACCCTTTGGGATCATCCGGAAAACGCCCAACTTAAGAATGATCGAAAAGACCCTAATGTTTTATATCCGGGTGATACTGTACATATACCGGAGATAGAAGAAAAAGAAGAAAATTGTAGTGACAAACAGAAACATCGGTTCCGTTTGAAAGGACGACCGGTTAAAACGAAAATGCAGCTACTTCTGAATGACAAAGCTCGATCGGATGAATCTTATGAATTGTATGTCGATGACGAACTTCGGAAAAAAGGCAAGACTGATGCAAAAGGTTTCGTTGAGGCTTCAATTCCCCCAAAGGCAACAAAAGGAGAGATAGTCATACGAAAAAAGGCAAATGAGGAAAGGTATGAATTCTATTTCGGAACGCTGGACCCGTTGAGCACCGACGAAGGTATCAAAGGAAGGTTACTGAACCTTGGCTATCCCGTAAAAGACGATTTAAGCTCCGCCATAAAAGCTTATCAATCTTCATATAAAACAGAAGGCTTAACAGAGACCGGAACCGCGGACCAGGACACACGTAATCATTTAAAGGGAAAGTTTGGAGAATGAGTTTAGTTGCTGCAAGAATTGTGCCTGATTTTGACGCCCACAATGCCGTTAACGTACGGACAGTTGATGTATATATCCAGGATTCCGCAGGGGCTCCCGGAGATAAAAGAGGTGTCGAAGGAATGCAATATGAGGTACTGAGCAATGACCAGGTCATTCAGAGTGGACTGACGGAAAAAGAAGGGAAAATTCAGGTCCTCTTATTTCCCGAGGCACGTACAATTCTTAAAGTTCTCGGGACCGAGTATGAAGTGAGCCTTCTTGGCACTCTTTACCCTCGAGAACAATTGCGTGGAGTGCAGCAGAGACTGAACTTGCTGGGCTATCACCCCGGTACCTTGCATACGGATGCCGCCTTAGCGGCGGATTATGACAATAAAACCGAAGGTACTGAAAGAGCGATCCTTAATTTTCAGGCTGATAATAAACTTTTTCCAGATGCAATGTTTGGACCAAAATCCCAAGAAGCTCTTGAAAAATTGATGACCAAAACAAAAGCGGAATAAAATTAATGTCTATCGACAAAAAAGTATACAAATGGACGGCAATTGTGCCTGTTCGCTTCACAAGGGCGCCACATCAAAATGACGCAACCAAGGATTCCGGGCCTCCCAATGCCAATGCACCGGATCCGGACGATCGTGGATACGTGCCGGAAAAACACCGATGTGCATATCTGCCGATTGGATTTGAATATAGTGGACCGGTTGCTTCACTGCCGGAAACAAGAGTCAGGTTAATTCGTGAAGATATTGCAGATGCCGCACAGCTATATGTGACCAGCACTAATAACACCATTGTTGAGTTAACTACCCCTGCACCGGGAAATGCTCTTCCAAATACTGCCAAAATGATGATTAAATTCAGGGTCAAAAATGTAGGAGATGCCTTTCTCGAAGTAAGATTTGGGAGTGACTCAGGCCCGATTATTCATCGACTGAGACTTTGTATCAACAAATTTCGATCAATATGGGTAAAAGCTCATTCTCTGGTTATCAGCGGAACCACCATCAATGACGACAGTGGAAATCCTGTTCCTTCACAATCTTCTTTGAATACCAAAGCGGCCGTTCAGGGACGGATAGATTTACTGAATGCAATTTATTTTCCCTATGGAATCAAATTTACATTGAAAGGCAATGTTGATGTTAGCCCGATTACCCTCAGCCAGAGAGGTGCTATTAATTGCGATACGGAGTGGGAAACCTTAATTAAAAGGACAAAGAATAATAAACTCTGGATTCAAGGCGGACTCAACATTTTTTTTGTACCTCAAATTGTCGCTTCGGATGCCGGGCCTGATTTGATAGGGGGAGTAGCTTCCAATGCTCGCACTGATCCCAATTTTATGTTGATGGTTGCAGACTGGGCCAGAGAAGGACAAACAATCGCTCATGAAATAGGGCATATTCTCAATTTGATCAATGACCCCAAACCTCAGCCAAAGTTTATTCACACCAACTGCCGAGAAGATAATAGATTCCCTGGAACCGGAAAACGTGTACGTGATGATATTGTTTCAAGGCGAAGGTTGATGTGGGCTTTTACAGAATGCCCAAGTAGAACTTTACGGAGCCCCAATTTTTCTCCTTATAAGCCTGATCCCGGCGGCCATCCTAATTACTGGGCTTACCACGACGAAAATATTATGACTTTCCGTGAAAATGTTGGGTATGGTGTCAAGAAAGTCGGGACAATGTTAACAATCAAACAACTGGATAAAGACCGCTCTGATCTGGAAATGAAAGAAGTCCAGAAAACTGCCGACTTTATCAAACCCAAACCCAAAAAAAAGAAGAAGAAGAAAAAAAAGTTTGGAATTTTTTAAAATAATATATAAAGGAATAGTGCAGTGAAAAATTGTTTACAAATCACTGTCCTTGCAGCGATTTGCATGTTGGTTAGCTGTGAAAAAAAACCGAACGATGCAGGTAATAACCTTAATAATGAGGCGATAAAAATGACTGATTTAATGACACTGGAAAAGATGCTCGCAGAGGGGCAAACCGAGGCTGTCGAAATGGCAGAAGAAATGGGTGAACAAGCCTGGCCGGCAATTCTCAAAGCCGCAAAAATGGAGAACTACGAAAGTAGGCAGTTAGCCATGTATTGTGCCGGTTCACTTGAAGGTCCGCAAGCTGGTGAGATTTTGACTTTAGGACTGTCTGACGATGATGTTAACGTCCGATCAGCGGCAGCGAGTCAATTGATGGATGATCCTCCTGAAAACGCCAAAACAGCCTTGTTGCATACCTTATCCCAGAAAACCGAACGCTCTCATCAAATTCCTGAGATGCTGGCCCTGGGTGCGGGATTTTTACCGGGGGACGATACTGTTGAGGTATTGAAAGGCTTACTTTCAGAAGGAGATGATTTGGCAGAAAACGCCAAAATGGCCCTTGCCAAATTAGGGGACCAAGAATGCAAAAATAATATTATTGGTGAACTATCCGACAATAATCCTTTTACGAGATACAATGCAGTAAAAAAACTGGAATATATTGATGATCCCGGAACTTTTCAGCATGTAGTTAAACTTCTCAATGATCGTGCCGAAGCGGTGAATGTTGGCACTTCATACCGGAGTAGATATCGCCGTGTATGTGATCAAGCCGTTGATAGTGTTATATACCTACTTGAATTGGAGCCCCCCTTTGAAATAAACGTAACCAAAATATACTCTGATTCTGAAATACTACAGCTACGTGAAATGATCCAAAAAAAGAAGTGATAAACTAATATATTCCCTTGGTATCGAGCAATTAATGAAAATCGACCAACTTCGCAAGCATAGAACGCCTGTTTTAGAAAACTGAATGTAGCCTATTATCTGATTAAGTAACTGAGAGTTGCCAATGCCGCCAGCAGCAAGAATTACTGATATGCACACGTGTCCGATGGTGACGGTGCTTGTGCCGCATGTCGGGGGGCCGATTCTTCCGCCGGGTTGCCCAACAGTACTCATTGGTGGTTTGCCCGCCGCACGTGTCGGTGACATGGCCACCTGCGTCGGTCCGCCTGACGTGATCGTCAAAGGCTCGATGACCGTCATGATTGGGAACATGCCCGCCGCACGCCTGGGCGACAACACCGCTCACGGCGGTGTAATCGTCCTCGGCTGCCCCACCGTCATGATCGGTGGATAATTCCAGTTGAAGGTTGGGCTATAGAGCCTCCGGACGGATGGGCAGAGGATTCTTTCGATATGGATTGTCTTTTGCTTCTTATCCTCTAAATGCGACCTCCAAAAAACTCCTTTTGCAATATCGAATTCCACTTGACAGCGGGATATTAGTCGTTAGAATTCTCGAACACCCTTTAAAAAAGATAGTTGCAGCCATGTGGGTGCGTGGGTTATTATGTAAAATAATATAGAATTGATTATTATTAAGACGAGTCGCCTGTGTCTTCTTCCAAACCAAACAGTGGTCTTACAACAGTACCTGAGGGTTACATTGTTATACCTATTGCCGAGGACCAGAAGGCTGCGGCCCTAAAGATTTGCGTCCTGGTAAGGCCAAAGCCTGACCCTGTAGGTGGTCACCTTGTCGTGCTTCGTGATACGATCGACGCTAAAGTATTTTTAGGATGCATCGTTGACGCTTCCAGCCAGGTATTGGAGTGGCTCGAATTATGGATTCAGAATACTGAAACCCTCATTAACACAGTATCGGCGGCTTGCCAATCTCTTTCAAATGCTATGCTGGATAATCGGTGGCGTCAACAATCTCAGGCGTTTGAACATCTCGAAGGAGCCGCGATAGTAAAAACCGGCTGGGAGTCTGAACACCCGCTGCCGACATTTCTGGATATTTCTGCACGTTCGCCGGTCCATCCGATAGACCCCAATTCTGGGACACCCTGGAAGCTGTGCGTGGATGAAGGCCTGCTCCAGCAAAAGAATTTATCAAGCTATGCCGGTTCGTTGCATCGTTACTTGTATGTACCAGCATTAGGCGAAGAGTCACAACTCGTGCCCGTTACGTCGGGGGCGCCAACGAACGCTTCCACAAAACCACTGTCCGAGATTTGTGGTGACTCCGCTCATATCATCTCGTTGAATCCGGGAGCTGGCTTGATGCTGGTAAAAAAGCACCACCCAATTGGATTGGAAGCTTTTGCCGATATTCTCAGTGGAGCTGCGTGGGACGGATTAAAACATGGAAGGTCCGTTCTCGATCTCGGTGAGCAGCTTAACGCATTGAGGAAGGATGAAGCCGTTTTGACTGCCGATGGCCGACTTTTCCTGGAAGCCCACGGTCAATGCGGCCGACTGGTTGAAACATTCCACTTGAAGCTTCGATTACTTGCCGATATTGTATCGTCAGTACATTCTATGGTCTGTCATCTTCAACGGCCGCTTCTCAATATTTGTCCGGACAACTGGCAAGTTAAGCTTGGAGAACCAGGGCGTGGGTTGCCTTTTTTGTGGACGGCCAGGGCCGTGCTCAGCGACCCGGGTGATGCGATTCCCTTGGCAATAGAAAGTAGCGACCTGCAATACTATTTGCCCGCACTTGAAAGTGGAACGTCGATCTATCGTCCCTTGGTTACCTCTCTCCCGACAAAAGGACGGGCATCTGTTCGCATACGCCGGGTCTTACCAGACACCAGTGATACAACGGCTATTGAGGGTACGTTTACCACCCAGGAACGCATCGACATGGCGAGAAACGATCTCGTCGGGTTTCGACTTAATCTTGCTTGTGGCCAGGTCAATCTTTACGCTCATCTCGAGGCAGATTCGGCAATGGCGCCTGGTGAATGGCGATTTCGAACAGTAGCTCTGAATAAGGATGATACCGAGGTCTCGGATTTGAGGGCCGCCGAAGGAGTACCGATACCTGATGTTCCGTTTGAGATTATACCACTTTTGAGCAGCCCCTGTGACCTATACTCCTTGGCTGTTATAGCTGTAAGAATTCTCCTTGTTGATACTACCAACAGTCTGCCTGTGGTCCTTGACGAAACATTAAGTCTACCACGCCAAATTGGAGTTGATTATGATGAATCTACAAGCTTAGAGATGCGTATAAGTGATGTATTCAACAAGGATGAACGATGGCTTGAGTCGCTCGGGCCTCACCATTTAACCTTCGATAAGATAACATCTGACGAGGCTTTTAGTCTCATCCCTTCTGAACTGTGGTGGACAACACTGGCCATAATCTTGCGGATGTTCCCTGGATTAGGTCCCGACACCGAGTGTAAGGATTACGGCGATGCTCAACAAGGAGGTCTTCACAAGGTTTTTGAACGAACGCTCACTGATTTGGACAACCTGATATTAAGAACCCGCAGCCTGATCGTCGCAGACTGGAAATCTAATCAGGAAATCTCTGGTGTGATCCAAAGGTATCTCACATAGATAAGCATTCATAGCGGGAGATACATAACCTAAGTAGTGATGTCGAGCTAAGGAAATGTTGGACAAATTGTTGTAAAAAATGATAAGGAGCTTACTATGAAAACAGGATTATTGAAAGTTCAAGTATGTGCGCTGCTTTTGTTTGGCCTGCTGGCGGGAGGATGCTCTCAGCAGGTTGTTAACGTAATAGCAGCCGATGACATTTGTAAAAAATCCGTAGAGGTCCATCTGGTAGGAGTCAACAGGTTCGAGAAGGATACCTGGGAAACGATGTCGATGACCGAATACTGGACACCTCCTGAAAACGAATTGAGAAAAAGTGCTAAAGCCTATACATATGTGATCAAATTCGGACGGGGGCCCTGTGAAGTAGCACTCGCCAAAAAAGATCCCATTCAAAGAATTTGGAAAAGCAGGAAGGCCGAGTACTTGTTTGTTCTGGCAGACCTGCGCGGTATATTTACTGACCTTCCTGGTAATGCCGATGCAAGGCGTCTGATGCTGCCTGCTGTAGGTTCGGAAGATTGGGGATATGTTCCAAAAACAATCAATATCCGGATTGAAGGCGGAAATATTGTTCCTTTGACCATTCCGAAATAAAAAGGTGGTTAGAATTTGGTCTTATTTCGGTTTAGAAAGGTGAGGGATGAATGACAAGCTTTGGCCGCTATGAGACCGTTCGTGAGCTTCACCACAGTGGATTTACTGTACTTTACAGTGGGCGGGCTGCGGCCGATCCTGCAGAAAAATTTGCCATCAAGGTTTTTCAGCCATCCACTTTTCTGCTGGAAACAGAACAAGTAAAAAACGAATCTGAACTGTTTCTCAGCACTGCTCACGTTCAGCAAAAAACTGCAGCCGGTGGTGCTCAATATTGGGCACCTATTTATGAGTGCGGCTCAATCCCTGATGGAGCATTTTACGTCACAGATAAATACGACCATTCGCTTCAACAACTCATTGATGTTCGTGTCGCGCTTACCACACAAGCCCTTTGTGAGATTGTCGAGTCGGTCGCAAGGGGCCTGGTTGAGTTAAAACAAGCATGTGGGCGGCCACACGGGAACCTCAAAGCTACTAATATTCTCATTGCCGGCGAGGGAGATATTTCGCAGGCGAAAATAGCATTGTCTGATCCGTTGCCGGATGAACACATCGATACATCAGTACACTGGGACAGCGATCTGGGGGACATAGCGGAGTTCATTTATCAGCTTGTGATGCACCGACCATCGCCTGCCGTGGACGGCTGGCAAGTGCCTGACTCAAAAGAGTGGGCCAAACTGGGAAAACTGGCAAAGGATTGGAGAAACCTGTGCAACCGATTGCTAAACGCCTCCCTGAAGCCGGGTATGGTGACTATTGAGACGCTCATTGAAGAGCTGGCTCGATTAAAAAAAATAAAACCGGTCTTTTCACGTCGTCGCTTGCTTATCGCTGCAGGCCTTATAGTCATTGCCTGCGCCGCTATCTTGATCTTAATACCAGGCATTATCGAGTTCATAATTCCTCCCGAGCCCCCGTCGATAAGAGATTGGAATCAGTTATTAACAGAATATGAGAGCTGGATCGGAAATCTGAGAAATGACTTAGGAGGCTCTACAAGCAATCAACGAGAAAAGCGATGGAAGAGCAATCCACACCTGGGGATCATAGTGGAGAAAATCAAAAAAGAAGCATCATATCCTTATTTCGTAATAGATAAAAACAATTTGTTGGTAAGGGATGTGAATAACATAGAGACAGTAGCAAAGTTTAAAGAATTAGGAATTGGTAAGCCCAGTACCGACGCCGCACTTATAGCAATTGAAATTATCAAGTACTTCTTTGACCCAAAGTCCGACCCAAACTCGTACAGGTTCTATAACGACCCTAACTCGCCGGTGGACAGAAAAGAGTATCAGAAATGGCCTTTGCTGGTGGAGATATATGATGCCGCAAATAGTTTCGAAGAACACGGCTGGCAAAGGTCCGGCACATATCTCCAAAATTTGGTCGATGATGTAAAACCCGATCCAAACATTGTTGCTGAAAAGGTAGACAAAATCCTCGAGCTTCAGCCCAGCCTGGATGACATCAAGTCTCTCTGGGCAAAGATCGAAAACAATGAAACAACCATCGCGAATTCAGGCGACCTGCTCCTTTCTCGATTTCGTGATTACATTAAACAGGAACCAGCTTTGGGTCTCGGCGGGGCCGGCGAAGCGGACGTTAACGACGTCTGCAAAAAACTAAATGATGAACTGGGGAAAATAGAGCAGTTGAGCAGTGCTCTTGCCAAATCTATTGGAGATAATTGGAAAAAACTCGAAGAAAATCAGAACATTATTAAAAGCACCGGCAACCCGGCTCTTGCCAAATTTCCCGACTACATCCAATCAAAACTTGCTTCTGCCGATCTGGATATCCTCGGTAGCGAGCTTGAGCAGATAAACAGCCTGGCCGATAAACTTGCCAAATTTATTGAAGATAATTGGCAAAAACTTGAAGAGAATCAGAAAACTGTCGAAAACACTGGTGACCCAATTCTTGCCAAATTTCCCGGCTATATCCAATCAAAACTTGCTTCCGCCGATATGGGTATCCTCGATCGCGAACTTGAACAGATAAGGCGCTTAGTCGATAATCTTGCCAAATCTACTGAAAATATTTGGCAAAAGGCTGATAAAGAGGTTTTTCTAAATGACCATGGAAATGACCCTACAGAAACCTTAACGGACAAAACTTTCGCTGAAAGGCTTGATATAATTAAGGACTATTATTACCTGGTTCCTGATCCGCGTGATGAGCTCGTTGAATTAGTCAATCAAACCAGGAATAATATTGAAGAAGCAAAAGGCTACAATCCCCAACCTGCTGACGAATGTGCCAAGAATCTGGAACAAGTGCAGCCGGGTATTGAAGCAATGCGAAAATTCAGAGGCATAAAAAAAGAACAAGATGAGATTAACAAGAAGATTAATGACCTCCAGCCTGTCATTGTGAAAATCAACGAAATAGCAATTTCTTTGATAGAAACACCCGCAGAATGGGTCCAGAGGATAAGTGAAGACTCACGGATCGCCTCGTCTGAAGCATTAAATGAGAAGTGGATTGAGCTGCGAGACAAAGTGGTCAAGGGACTTACAGCAGACGAACTTGATAAAAACAAGATTTTATACCAAACTCTCCGGAAAAGGGTGAAAGATACAAAAGAAAACCTTGTCAAATTAGATGGAGAATTACTGAAAGGATTGCCTTCACAAATTGATGCTAAACTGGAAGAAAAAGGTTGGAACAGACAACTCAAAGAAGTTTATGATGAAGAAAGAAAGAAAACGATAGAAAGTATTTTAGAAAAGGTGCCCTTGCATAACGAGGTTCCGGATATAAGTGACCCATTGCTTGAGGAGTTTCGCCAAAACAAATTCTCTGAATTTGAAAAGCGGCGGAATGATTTCGGTGGAATCCTGGTGGCGTTTAATAAGATAGAGGACGGTCTCGACGGTTGCTATCTTCTTAGTGACGAGCTGCCGGAAATTGATGAAAACATTCGGTCATTGTGGGAGAAGTGGCGAAACACCACCACTATTAGAGAAGCGAAAATTAGCGAGGTGCTTGCAATCCTGATTGAGAGGCTTGCGAGGCTTGTAGAGATCGAAGAATCCAATGATAGACAGAAACTTGCAGGTATAGCTCTTGGAGATGAATCGTATACCGAAGCAGTGTATGCTGCTTGGCTAAAGCTTGGCGAGCTTTTGAACCCGCCGTGGCCGACCGAAACCGAAGACTTCGATATTGACGGGCGCATTCAGGAAAGACTGAAAAGCGAATTCAGAGAAATTGGAGACACCGATCGCGCAGGGGAGCTTTTAACAATGCTTGCAGAAACAGCGCTTGCACGTGAGATAATTTTCAAGAAGGCAAGCATCGAGCGTTTCAGAAAGACCGTTGAACAGAATCACGCGGAGGACAAGATACTTGCTGATATCACCCGCTATGTTTCCACGGAAATCAACAGCCAGAAAACGTTGGTGGAGCTTGAGGCGATTGAGAATCTTACCAACAAACTTGCCGACTTTGTTTCACAAGAGGATTGGCAAAAGGATAAGTTCCGCAAAGACCTTTTCCGGGCGGAAAGTGATATTTATAAATCCTATGTTTCGATATCAAGCAACAACCTTGAGGTGACTGTCGAGGCCTGGTCAAAAGAGGTCGAGGACTACAAGATAGTGGAAGACCCGCGTGAGGGCTACCAGTGGAACGACAAAATCGCGGAAATCACCCGGCTTATTGAAGATGAGCTCCGCCGCAAGCAGGGTGGCGCTTCAAAACAGAATCTCGTTTCGAAAATTGCCGGTATTACAAAACTTTTTGAAAATGTGCTCGGCGGCAATCAGAAAAGCTCTGCAGAACAATCAGTCGAAAAGCTCAAACAAGAGTATGACAGGCTTACTGAAACCGCGCAGCAAATAAACGCTATGCTCGCGTTACCTGCTATCGAAAAAAACAAAGACAAGTTTGATACGAGTATATGTAATAAACTCTGGGAAACCTTGCTTAATCATGAAGCGGCGGTCAGGTCGATAATCAAGCCTGGATACTGTAAGTATCTGGAATTGTCGGAAGACAAAATCCAACGTCTCGTTTTTGCCACAACAACGGAATTAAGTGCAGATTTTGAGCCTATCAATATCAGTCGTCTTCAGTCTATCACAGAGAAGGAGCCACTTCTCAGTTCCGTTTTTAAATTCGTCCAAGGTTCCGCCGAGAGCCTCCTGGGGCTTACCAGACTCACAGGAGTCATAAACAAACTGCCGCTTTCCCAACAACTCGGAGAACTCTTCAACAAAACGGTCGAGGTTGCCGGCTGGGAGCAGATAAGACAGGCAGTCAAAAGCGAAGATACAGAATGGCTCAGTTTCTTTCATGCGGTCGACCTCAGTAAAACCAAGAATGTCGGCTGGCCAAGATACATCGTATCGAAGAAAGATCCGAGCGTGATACTTAGATTCATCCCCGCCAGCTCCAGCAATCCTGAGCCATTTTATATGGCTATATTTGAAACAACCAACGCTCAATATCGGCTGTTCCTGGAAAAAACGCCCGCGGCAAGGACAAGAACTGCAGGATTGTCTACTCTTTTTGTGGACCAAGATAATAATGTACTGATACGCTCACGTAAGTATGAAGATCCGATTCGTGCTGGTAAGATAAGATGGGACGGCAGAAGTTTTAATGTCATTCAAGGAAACGATGATATTCCTGTGACGTGGGTGACCTATACTGGAGCACAATATTACGCCAACTGGCTTGGTGGACAATTACCTGCCGCTTCACAGCACGAATATGCATGCAGGGCAGATACAGATAACATACATCCTTGGGGAAACAACCTGTCAGATATTGCAAACTACGCGCATGTAAGAGGGAGTCATTGGAGAGCTGTGGCGGATGATTATAACAATCAACTAATAAATAAGGACAAAATAGAGAGTCTCGTTGCTAAAAAGGTCCCTGCTCCAGTGGGAGCTAAGCCGGAGGATTTCGTTCCACAGGAGACTCGCCTTGACTCAACCCAGACCAGTCATGAAGTAGAAGCTTATGGCTCGGCCTGGCCGGTTGACCATGCTGAAAAAACCAATAACTGGGGTCTTTACGATATGATTGGAAACGTGTGGGAATGGTGCCAGGATGGCACCCGGACCGTAATCTGTGGTGGTTCCTGCCTGGCTCCGCCCGAATACGTGACCGACCCATCCAATTATATCGTAGAATTCAACGAAACAGCCTGCGACGTAGGATTCCGCGTCGTTGTGCCGGCCCGGTAACCAACTCACAGGCTGCATATCAAAACGAACCTAAAACCTACCGAAACAAGATCAAAGTGACTAAAGTTTAGAGTGCCTAAAGTTAAGAAGGAAGATAACTTTAATTCACTTTAGCTCACTTTAGGCACTTTAGTTCACTTGATTTTGCAGCGTTGCTCAATCACCAAGTCCTTCAATCAATTTGCGCTTCAAGGAAGGCCACTGTCTGGTCCTGAAGTAAGCCCTGTTCTGCTTGCGGTATTACATAGGTTTGCATAACCCATAGAACAGATTCTGTCTTGGGGCGGCCGACCATAGTGCTCATAACATCAACATACTCCGTCAGAGCAGCAACCCATTCTTCGGCTGGGGTTCCTGACATTCTTTGAGCAATCATAGCCTCTTGTTCCGGGGTGATCGGCTGGTCCACATCTTGCCAGATTTCGACAACTATATTGTTGAGAATAGCAATCCTACTGCTGTCCCTAAGGATCGGCATCAATACAAAAAGTATTTGGGCTGCCTTGTCCAGATTCAGGTCAGTATTAAGCGACGGCGGATAAGCCCTGGCCAATTCCGGCTTATCTCCCAGTCCCAGTACTGCCGCATCTCTTCTCTCGATCTCTACCTGGCCCTGATCCTCCGGTTCCAAAGGCTTAGGCAGCACGAGCGGAACAGGCTCTATCTTACCAAGAACTTCTGCTAATATTGCATCTTTGCCACGCAATACGTATTTTTCGCCTCTAAACCAGGATGGAACTATATCTGAGCGAGCCTCATCGGCATGAGGTAGTCTTTTGTTATCTGCAGCGTCGTCCAAGGTTTGTGATATTCGCGAAACTACCTCTAGACTATTTGTTATATTGCTCCAGGGATCGGAATCCGTAAATTTAATTCCAAAAGGCTCAACTGTATCATACGCATCGATTACCATTGTGCCATTAGCGAGAGGAATTAAAACAGTAGAATCAACAGTTATATTACCTCCAGCTCCTCCTGGTAGAATGTGATTGAAACTACCCAAATAAATTGCAACATCAATCCGCTCACCCGCTTCAGCGCTCTCTGGCGGAGGGATTAAGAAGTTAACGCCCAAACGGTCATCAACTCCGGTAGCTACGCTATCATCATACGACCCATTAGCTGTCAAAGTAGCATTTGGACCTAAATTCAAGTCCTTTAATTTACTCCAAATCACAATTGCTGCTGTGCCAGGTTCAGATGATACGGGCAGCTTAACCCCAGATCCAGTAGTATCTGAGTAGCCGGTTATGGTAACATTATCAAGAGTTGTGCCATTTGTAGAATTCCAACCATCCACTATTCCCTGATTATCAGATATTATTGAAACACCACCACCTGTAGAAGTTACGACACCATCAAAAGTATGTCCACCACCTGGATTAATACCGGTACCAGTACCAATTACTATATTACGTGCTGCTTCTGAGCCCTGAAGCGTTATGTTGCCGGAAGCTTTTGCTTGTATAGACTGCCACTTATCAGCTGCATTATCATCTTTGCCACCATTGGCTGTATCTACTGCTGTAAATGAACCTGCTGTAATCTCCGCCATAAAATCTGTGCCATTCTGATTCGCGAATGTAAAATCTTTCAGATCTAATGAATCTTGCTGTATCATTGTTAAAGTGCTCGCACCTGCCGTAATAGTAGTACCGGCTCCATATGTCATCCCTCCGCCAGTTGCTTCAAGGTAAATACTTCCGGCGTCAGCTAATATATCCTTCAGGACCACATCGTCCTTCTCAACTATTACTATGTCCCCAGTAGTAGAATGTGCTGCCAGACTCGCCACTTCGGTCTCAATATCCATCTCACCTGCACCACCTATCTCGTCCTGGGCTGTTAGAGTTAATACATCGGCGGTAATGTCTACAGCAGCCTCGCCGGCACCTGTCTCATTGATCGAGCCGCCTGAGGCTTCTATCGTTACATCACCAGAGCCGGCTGCGGAAACTACATCTATGGTGATATCGCCGGATGCCGCGGTAATTGCAACATCATCTTCATCACCACTACCTGAGGCTGCTACATCTGTAACTATGGTCGAGCCACCTGTATTGATTGTGATGGCACCATCTGCAGTATCAACATCAGTCAGCGTAATTCCACTAGTCTCCGCAATTACTATATCACCGGCCGCTTGCGCCGATGCATCCAGGCTCCCTACAGTAGTCTCAAGTTCACGAGTACCGCCTATCTCACCCTGGGCAGTCAGTGTTAGTACATTAGCTATAATGTCAACCGTCGTGTCCGCAGTCGCGTCATTGATCGCGATTGTAGAATTTAGAATCACGTCACCACCTGCGGCATCCACCAGACCTACAGGAAGGTCGCCGATACTGTCTATATTAATATTCGCACCGTCGGCCTTAGTATCCGCATTCAACTCGGTAGTTGCCGTTACTTCGATAGGCCCTATACCGCCTGTGTCGGCTGTTAGGTTGATTGTATCACCAATTATATCTGCGACTCCGCCGGCACCGGCGGTGGCGGTTATACTGCCGCCGATCGCATCCAGGTCGACATTTTGTCCTGCCCCTGCCCCGGTTTTGATCAAACCAACTTTCACAGAACCTAAACTGTCAATATCAATTGCTGCACCATCACCTGTAGTAGTATCCGCATTCAACTCGGTAGTTGCCGTTACTTCGATAGGCCCTATACCGCC
>CAZLIO010000010.1:20235-22881 GCA_964559025.1 uncultured Pirellulales bacterium
TCAATTGCTGCACCATCACCTGTAGTAGTATCCGCATTCAACTCGGTAGTTGCCGCTACATCAAGGGCATCGGTCGCCAAAGGACCGTGGATACCACCGACCGCCGCGGTTAAGTTGATTGTCGCACCAGCGACATCGGCAACGCCGTCATCTGCCAGGCCGTGGATGTCGCTGTCCGAATCTAACGTAACGTCTCCTCCTGTTCCGGCGGTTACCAGCCCTACCGGCAGGTTGCCGATACTGTCTATCAGAATATCTCCATCATCACCGGCGTCCGTGTCGGCATTCAACGCAGTCGCTGCTGTTACGTCCACAGTCGAGGAGGTTCCTATGCCGCCGGATACCGCTACCAGATTAATGGTGTCACCAACAATATCCGCAGTTCCATCATCTGTCATACTGTTTATCGCGCCACCCGCGGTGACATAAACATTGTCCGCAGTAGCCTGGGCTATCTTGATGATATTCAAAGCACCAGTTTCAACTATCTTAATATCCCCAGAGGTCAAGTTGTCTATGTCAATAGACGCCACCGTCGTCTCTATATCGTCATCCGCACCTCCACCTGCCGTAGAACCTACGCCGGTTACTGCATCGATTACCAAAGTTCCTGTCGCACCAGTTACAATGTCAGTATCTGTATCACCGCCGTCAACAACGGCGGCATCAGTGGTTATCGTTATAGCGTCGGCTGCATTGCTCGTTGTCAGGAGACCGCCAAGCGTTACGTTGCCGTAAGCATCCATAACTATCTTACCATTATTACCGGCGTCGATTAGCGATCCATCATCCATCGTTATCACATTATATGCGGTAAGCCTAATCTCATGACCGAGTGTACCGGGTAAGCCCTGTGTCTCGATAGTTACAGCGCCTTTTAGTAAGATATCTCCAATGGCACCATCGGTAGTGCCGGCTGTTATTGTAATGTCGCTGTCATCCGCTGTAGTTCGCAGACTGCCAGAATTACCGCCGCCGGTATTATCTATAGTAACACTGCCAGTACTATCTGTGCCTGCAGTGAGTGTTATGAAGTCGAGGGCACTAATAAGCGAATTGACAACAATATCGTTGGCTTGGATATCGACATAACCAGGGTCGATAGCACCATTAATAACTACATTTCCGCCTCCTGTTGTTACAATATCAATATCACCGCTAACGGTAATCTTGCCGTCAACATCAAGCAGACCGCCATCTGAAGTAATATTCAGATTAATGCCTAACCCACCATCATTTACGCTGCCGGTTGTACCACCTCCCACGTAGTTCAAGTTTAGAGTATTGTCGGTTCCGGCATAATTATCGATCCAGTCCTGAATGGAATCACCACCGGTAGTTAACATACCCCACGACATAGGGCTGTATGTTTGGAAACCAGGAGCAGGATCAACATCCGTCCCGATGCCCAGCCAGGGACTGTAATCAACACGGTCGCTTACAGTGCCGCCGCTGCCGCCGGTGTTACTTACATGCGTCGGACCGCTGGCATCACCCCACCAGTTGGCCGTAGCGTCGATTGTACCCGTGAAACCAGCCGGCGAAAGAACGCTGACAGCCCCAATACCATAAATGCTCACCGGAATGAGTCCGAAACTGTTGTTATTGATGTTAATCGTAGCCTCGTCGAGGTTGCTGTTATCGTACACGTTGCCCACACCGATACCTACACCGTAGGTGTTCGACGCATCAACTTTGTTATAGGAATACTCGAAATAAGACAGCTTGCCCCCAGGACTTCCACTGCCCCACACGTAAACCGTGCCGTCTGTATTCGTGAACGTGTTGTCCGTGATGGTGATGTTTGTCATGTCCTTGTTCTGCAACTCAATCGGGATTGACCCGCTGTCTACGGTGTTCCTCTGGAATGTTACGCCGTCCACGGCCACATCGTATTCAGGATTAGCAAACCAGCTGCCGATTCGCATCGGATTGGAGACTTGGTTGCCCGGTCCCATGAAGGCCGAATCCTCAATGGTAACGTTTGTGATTGCCTGGTTAGAGGTACTGCTACCACCCAAGTCAACCCCAACATCTCCAATGCCCAACTCCACAATGTTATACAGAAACTCCATACCATCAATTGGGTCCGTCGAAGAATCTATACATACCTGTACATTATCCGATCCGGAGGCAGGATCTGAAAAGGTAAAGCCGTTAATCGTTACACCACCGCTGATAATTGTATGTATACCCTCCAGCGTCGACTCGGCATCAGGATCAGTTCTATCACCAACTGCGACGTTTGGTTGTGCCCCGTTCAACGTTACTGACTTATCAATAATCAAATTTTCGATATACGAATCTGTGTCCGCAGCAACGTTGATGGTGTCTCCAGAAAATGCGCTTCCAACGGCTTTTTGAATTTTTGCAGGAGAATTTACATTGAAGGTGTTTCCATTTCCTGTTGCGCTTCCTGCTGCTGTACCTCCAATAACTTCTGTTGTATCGGCAGTCATTTGAAATGTATTAGAATTTACAGTTACTCCGGTTACAGTTGTACCATCTACTCCAGCCCCATCTCCAATTCTCAGTGCTCTTGCGCCCCAATTACTAAATTCATTCCCTGTAACTGTAACTGATGAAACAAATGTATCAGTAGTATCTACAATGATACCCATAGCGGAAATAAAATCAGTAAGAAAA
>CAZLIO010000011.1:0-22605 GCA_964559025.1 uncultured Pirellulales bacterium
ACCCGTACGACGGTTTAGCAAACCGTTGCCTTAAGCCACTCGGCCACCTCTCCGAATAATTTTGTAGTAATCTACCTTGTATAGTCCCGTATTGCAAGAAAATTAGTGGCAAGCTCTATTATTTCGGTGCAGACAAGCAACGAGGGTTACCGCGGTATATAGAACAAGCCGCCTATCTGCATGCCGATAAAGTCTCTGCCCCAAGGTATTCCGGCGGTAAGCTGTTGATAAAAAAATTATGCAATATGTACTTTGACCATCAGGAACCAGGGGTTATAATTGGTGAAGTTAAACTTAGCTATGTATCCAATCAGATTTCTCTTTTAAGAAGTTTTGTAAGGTTTGTTACCGAAAGGAGTCGCTTTCCAAGGAATGACTCTCGTCATAAACAAGCTAAATAATAAATGCGGGGAATTTTTCCAGACTCGGCCCAGGTGCTTTTTTAGATCATAAGGATGCTTAGAGTTTTTATTTTTTCAAGGAGGGCAAGTAACGAGCAGAAAACACACAACTGAAAAAATCGGGGCAATCATCCACCAAATACCGTCAGTCAGCAAGGATGTTAGCGCTGCGAGACTACCATTTATCTGAGAAGGTGTATGAGGACAAAAGATCGGTAATATATCGAGGAATCAGGGAAGATGATAAGCTGCCGGTTCTTGTGAGGCTTCTCCAACCGGAGCACCCCTGGCATGAAGAATTGGACCTACTTGATATGATTATGAAATTACAACAGGACCAAATCTGTCTGGTGTTATAAAGGCCCCAATTGACAAGCTTTGAAAGAGGTTGGACGTGCAGAAAAATTTTCAGCAGATAAACAGGTGGAATTGAGGCTGTTCAGAGTATCTTATTAGGCAGCTCTTAGCTGTCTGATAAAAAAACTCTTTTTTTACTCAAAGGGTTATATTGCAACCCACGGGGACGGAGTTTATCTGGACTTAGCCTGCTCCCAGGGAGCTTGTACATAAAAGTGGACAAATCGGATTTGCGATTTGGAATTTGGCGGATTGATTCAAATGGAGAGTAGCGTATGTTGAACGGCAAGACGATTTTGGTAACTGGTGGTACCGGTTCATTTGGTAATAAGTTCATTGAGAGGGTACTTACTAAATACAAACCACGAAAAATTATCATATATTCCAGAGATGAGTACAAGCAATATCACATGCAGAAGAAATTCCTTAAACATGACGACAGCTTGCGATTTTTTCTTGGTGACATAAGAGACAAAGCCCGACTTTATAGAGCTTTTGAAGGTGTAGACTATGTTATTCATGCGGCGGCGCTAAAGCAGGTTCCGGCCCTGGAATATAATCCTTTCGAGGCAGTTAAAACCAACGTAGTGGGAGCGGAAAACATAGTTGATGCAGCCATAGACAAAGGTGTGAAGAAAGTCATAGCTCTTTCAACAGACAAGGCCGTGAATCCCATAAATCTTTATGGAGCTACAAAATTAGTTGCTGAGAAGATATTTATTGCCGCAAATGCCTACAGCGGAGGAAGTACAAGATTTTCAGCTGTAAGATACGGTAATGTCATAGGATCTCGTGGCAGCGTCATACCGCTATTTATGAAAGTTAAGCAGGCGGGCATCAAAAAGTTTACTATAACTGATGAACGGATGACACGTTTCTGGATTATGCTTGAGCAGGCTGTTGACCTGGTTATCACGGCATTGAAAGAAAGTGAAGGAGGAGAAGTATTTGTTCCAAGTATCCCTTCGATGAAAATCACCGACTTGGCCAAAGCTATAGAACCTAACTGCATTTTCAAATTCACCGGCATCAGACCTGGTGAAAAACTTCATGAAAATCTTATATCTTATGATGAGGCAAGAAACACAAAGAAGGTAGATGATATTTATGTTATTGTGCCCCGGTTCGAGGTCAGTGACAAGACATCTCATAAGTACGATAAGTATGAATCAGTTCCTGAAGGATTTAGTTACAGAAGTGACTTAAACAACAAATGGTTAACCCAAGAACAACTTCGAGCAATAATCAAAGGAATGAAGTTTGAATAGATTTATATCTTACAGTCATCAGTGTATCGAGGAAGATGACATAAACGCAGTAGTTGAAGTGCTAAAGTCAGATTTCCTAACACAAGGCCCCAAATTGAAGGAGTTTGAGGAAGCTCTTGCATCATATTGTGGTGCTCAGTTTGCAGTGGGCTTTTCTTCGGGAACAGCGGCGTTACATGGTGCCTATTTTGCAGCAGGAATCGGAAGTGAAGACGAGATAATAACTTCGCCAATGACATTTCTGGCAACAGTAAATGCGGCTCTTTTTCTGGGTGCCCAACCTGTGTTTGTTGATATTGAAGCTGATAGCGGCAATATTGCACCAGAGCTAATTGAAAGGGTAATAACCAAAAAGACAAAAGTAATCGTCCCTGTTCACTTTGCCGGTCTGCCTGCGGAGTTGAAAGACATATCAAAGATAGCTCGAAAACACAATCTAATTGTAATCGAAGATGCATGCCATGCTTTGGGGGCCAGGTATCTGGGTACCACTATCGGTGACTGTCAATATTCAGATATGGTGGTATTTAGTTTTCACCCTGTAAAGTCAATTACAACAGGTGAGGGCGGAGCTGTCCTTACGAACAATGAGGATATGTACAAGAAGCTTGTAATGTTCCGACACCATGGCATAACAAAAGAGCCTGATCTGTTACAAAATATGTCGAATGCAGGGAAGGGATGGTACTATGAGATGCAATGCCTGGGCAACAATTACAGGTTAACTGACATTCACTCAGCATTGGGCGTTTCTCAGTTAAAAAAACTTGATAGATTCATAGAGAAAAGAAGACAGATCGTTGAGGCATACAGGCAGGCTTTTAATGGCAACAGCTTCTTTGACCTGCCGGTGGAAAATGACCACGTCAAATCCGCATGGCACTTATATCCCATCAGATTAAAAGACAAATATAAATCCGGAAAGGCTGAGATTTTTAGAGAACTACGACAACACAGATTAGGCGTGCAGGTACATTATATACCAATATATCTGCAACCGTATTACCAGCAGCTTGGATTCAAGAAAGGCCTTTGTCGAAACGCAGAAGATTTTTACGAACGAGAGATCAGTATCCCCTTATATTCAGCTATGTCTCGTGAAGATATAGACTACGTTATCGAAACTATACTTAGCGTTTTTGAGAGAATCTGATCGGCTTTCCTGCAGGCATTTATATTGTGAAAGTTACAATATTAACCGAAGGCGGCAGAGATACAGGATATGGACATATTACGAGATGCACATCTGTTTACCAGGCTTTTGAAGAAAGGGGAATAAAATCGCAGCTTATTGTTAATGGCGATGAGACTATAGAGAACTTGCTGAAAGGCAAATATTATAAAATTTTCAATTGGCTCGATGACCAACAGCTACTGTTCGAGATACTCGATAATGTCAATATCGTATTTATTGACTCTTATCTGGCAGAGCATGACATATACGAGAGGATTTCCGAGCAGGTCGAGACATCTGTATATTTTGATGATGACTTGCGGATTGACTATCCAAAAGGATTTGTTCTCAATGGAGCGATTTTTGCCGAGCAGCTGCCCTATCCAAAAAAGGAGGATGTTACGAACCTTTTGGGTACTATGTATACACCTATAAGGAGAGAGTTTTGGGACACACCACCAAAATTGATACGTAGAGAAGTCGAAATGTTAATGGTAACGTTTGGCGGCTCAGATATGTGCAATGTCACTCCCAAGGTCCAGAAGGTATTAAATAAAACTTATCCTTACCTGCAGAAAAAAATTATCGTAACAAGGTTTTTTGCAAACATGTCGGAAGTAAAGAAGCTGCGAGACAAGAATACAGAATTGATATACGAACCCGATGCAATTGAGCTTAAAGAGATCATGCAGGAATGCGACATCGCAATTTCAGCCGGGGGGCAAACATTATACGAGCTTGCAAGAGTAGGTGTGCCCACGATAGGAATCTGTATTGCCCAAAACCAGTTACAAAATCTCAAAGGTTGGAGCAAGTCAGGGTTTCTGGAGTATATCGGATGGTATAACGATAAAGACATCCAATCCAAGTTAATTGCCGCATTAGAAAAGACGAAGTCTTACAATAAAAGAATCAGTTGTTCGAAAAAAACAAGAGAACTTATTGACGGCAAAGGATCCAGAAGGATATGTGATACTCTTTTGCAGGGAAAACAATAAGTATTTCAGAAAAGATGGACAAAACGAATAACAACTATCTCATTGCAACTATCAAATCGTGGAATATACAAAGGGCACGTAAATTGATTGCCAACAATCCCCAAATTAAATATTGACTCCATAGCTGGCATGAAGGTACTTTTTCTTACGAATAATCCAATAACGTCTCCACTGGCTGAATGGTTTAAGTATCATGCCAAGGAAGATATCATATTATACTCAGACAAAATTGCCGTATCACACCTGGAGACTTTTAGTCCTGATATAATAATTAGTTATAATTACAGACACCTAATAACGGAGGATGTCATAAACCTGAGTAATAACAAAATAATAAATCTACATATTTCATTTTTGCCATGGAACCGAGGTGCCGATCCAAATCTATGGAGTTTTATTGAAGACACCCCTAAAGGGGTAACCATACACCTTATAGAC
The DNA here is from genome assembly GCA_964559025.1 of uncultured Pirellulales bacterium. Taxonomy (GTDB): domain Bacteria; phylum Planctomycetota; class Phycisphaerae; order Sedimentisphaerales; family Anaerobacaceae; genus NIOZ-UU13. The sequence continues at coordinate 4,637 of CAZLIO010000011.1, forward strand.
AAAGGCATAGATACCGGAGATATCCTGCTACAAACAGAATTGACATTTGATGAAATTAGGGAAACACTTGAATCATCTTACAAAACCTTACATAAAGAAATCCAAAAGTTGTTTATTGCCAACTGGAATAAAATCAGAGAATTTCAAGTTCCACCAGAGCCACAGCGGAAAAAGGGGACATTCCATAACAGTAAAGAATCTATAACAATCAAGAATGTTTTTGGCCAGCAGCTTTGGCATGAACCTATTTACAAATTAAAACAGAAATTACATGACATGGCACTTATTTAGAATGCAAATTGGGCTACAAAATAAATATATTGGTTATAGTTGTCCGGTTTTTATAATAGCTGAAGTATCTGCTAATCACGGCCAAGAGTTCAATAGAGCAGTATCTTTAATCAAAAAGGCAAAAGAATGCGGCGCTGATGCTGTAAAATTTCAGGCATATACACCCGATACAATGACCATAAATATCGATAACGAATATTTTCGCATTGAGCACCCTGAATGGGGTGGGCAAACATTGTATGAGCTTTACAAAAAAGCTTATACGCCGTGGAAATGGTTTAAGGAACTAAAAAAGATTGCTGAAGATACAGGGATAATATTTCTATGCACGGCTTTTGACAAGACAAGTGTCGATATGCTGGAAGAGTTAAACATCTGTGCTCACAAAATCGCTTCATTTGAATTGGTTGATCTGCCCCTAATTGAGTATGCAGCAAAAACGAGGAAACCGCTGATAATGTCAACCGGCATGGCTGATATGGATGAGATTCAGGAAGCTTTTGATACTGCTAAGAAATCAGGTGCAGAAGAAATCATTCTATTAAAATGTGTATCGAGTTATCCGGCAGAACCGCAAGAAATGAATTTGAGAACAATCCTTGATATGAAAGACCGTTTCAATTGTCCTGTGGGCCTTTCCGACCACAGCCTTGGAATCGGAGCATCTGTTTGTGCGGTGGTGTTGGGTGCCGCAGTAATCGAGAAGCATTTTACTTTATCAAGAGGTATAAAGACTCCGGACAGCTTCTTTTCTATAGAACCTCATGAGTTAAAGGATCTTATTGATAACATAAGGATTGCGGAAAAAGCCATTGGCAAGGTCCATTATGGATTAACTGATGAGGAAAAGAAAAGCATGATTTTCAGACGCTCGCTTTTTGTGGTTAAGGATGTCAAAGCCGGAGAAAAAGTAAGTAATGAAAATATCAGATCGATCCGACCAGGATGTGGATTACCAACGAAATACATCGAAAAAGTTATAGGCCGTACATTTAAGAAAGATCTCAGTAAAGGGACACCTCTTAACTGGGATTTGATTTAAGAATCATATCATATGTCTACACAGCCTTACAAAACTGCAATCATTGGCTTAGGCAATATTGCCCAAATAGTTTTGGATTGTGTAAAGAGTCGTAATAGCATTGGAGTTAAACTGCAATGAATGTGGCAATAATTCCTGCTCGTGGAGGCAGCAAGAGAATTCCCGGCAAGAACATAAAAAACTTTGCCGGAAAGCCGATTATTACATATTCGATAGATGCAGCAAGGAAATGCAGAATTTTTGATCGTATCATCGTATCTACTGATTGTGACCGGATAGCTGAAATCTCACAATGTGCTGGTGCAGAGGTCCCTTTTGTCAGACCATCAGAGCTATCTGATGACCATACTCCTACTGCTCCTGTTCTTGAGCAAGCATTAAGGTGGCTTGAATCTGAAGGTTGCCGCGTAAAGTATCTGTGCTGCATCTATCCAACGGCTCCCTTTGTTCGTTCTGAAGATTTAATAAAGGGATATAAGTTGTTGATTGAGAACAATGTTTCAAGTGTTTTTAGTGTGACCAAATTTGAATTTACTATTTTCAGGGGGCTTAAAATAAACGATGAAGGTTTTATAGAAATGTTCTGGCCGGAACATGAGCTGGCTCGATCCCAGGATCTGCCACAGGCATATCACGATGCAGGACAATTTTACTGGTTACAGACAGAAAAATTTATGGACACTAAAAAGCTTTTTTCTGAAAGGGCATTACCAGTTATTATTCCAAGATATCTGGTTCAGGATATTGATACACTGGAAGACTGGGAAACAGCTGAAATCTTATTTGAAATCTGCAAGAAACAATTTCTATTATGAATTATCTTTATCTTCTATAATTCCTGAGTTCAAGCTAACGAAAGAAAGTCAGGTAACGTCTATGAATAAAGCTTATATCTTTTTGGAACTTATTTCAAAATCATGAAGATTCTTTTAATAAACATTTCTTTAAGACCAGATTCTACTGTTACTTTTCCTCCCATAGGTTTGGGATATATAGCGAGTGCCATTCACAATGCCGGCTATGTCTTTGATCTTCTTGACATCGCTGCAATGAAGTGTTGAATGTTGGTCTTTTTGCTAATAGTCTAATCAAGACAACCAAATATCGTAAAGCAAAGATATCGTGTTAGAAACAGTGCAACGAAGCGTTAAACGTAGGGTTACCGGAGGGCCGGCTGATTAAAACTCAGTACTTCAGAGCAAAAAAATGAGTGACCTTTTACAGTTAATGTTTCCGGGCAGCCCTGCATAAAAAGTTATCATAGATGTCAAGTGAAAGAGTAGTGAACAATCAACATGAGCCATACTTTTTAGCGACCACGGCGATTGAAAGATTTTGGGATCCGTCGAAACCAATTCTCTTTCTCAGTGATGCGTGTTTACGCTATAGCCGAAAACCGTTTTGGGAGCAACTAAACTACAAGGTCCTTTTCTGTCCTTTACAAGATAGACAAAAATTCAATGAAGCCTATAGTTACATAAGTGGCCTTTATGAACGCACATTGTCCCATTTGGCGGAGATATTAAACTCAATCCATAAAACAGAATATAGCAAGCATTTTTGGCGGGTTGTTATTGGCCCATGGCTGCTGCATTATGTCGGAATTCTGTACGAAAGGTACATTTCCCTGAAAACAGCAGTAAATCAGTACCCTGATTTTGAAACGATTGGATTGTCGGAACAGAATTTTGTTACACCGAAGGATTTATTGGATTTCATTTCTTTATCATGCGACGACCCTTACAATCTACAGCTTTATACAAGAATTCTAACTTTTTTCGGCAGGGACTTTAAAACAGATGACCTGAACATTGTAACCAGACCCGTAGTAAACTCTGCTAAAAGGGGCCTTGCGAAAAATGTTGTTAAATATATTTTAAAATATGTTTTTAGTACTATTGGTAGATTCGAACCGCGATTTGTTCCTATTGTTATGAAAGATACTTATCTGTCTCTTGGTCAAGAGCTGCAATTATTCTTAAAGACCGGCGGCAGGATTTGGGCGAACCGTAACACTATGACCCGTTTTCCGTCATTGCCGTTCGACGAACAAGTCAGGTCTAAGTTCAGTAACCTGCAATTGGAGGACAACGAGTTTGAGAAATTGATCATAGAGATGATTCAGCTGGATATACCCAAAAGTTACGTGGAAGGCTTCGATTTCATTTGTGACCAGGCAGCAAAATTGCATCGGTGCAAGCCCAAAGCAATATTCAGCGCCATGACATGGAGTTTTAATGAGACTTTCAAACTTTGGGCTGCAACTTGCGCCGAAAACGGAACGAACTTATGTGGCATACAGCACGGTGCTAACTACGGCATAGCAGCTTGTTCACCCCTGGAAACTCATGAGCTGATTATAACCGACAGGTTTTATTCGTGGGGATGGGAAAAATCGGATTGCCACGCCAAGGTCGTGCCGATGCCTGCAACAAGGCTGTTGAGAAGAAAATCGATGGGTGCGGATAACCGAAAAAAAGGTATTCTAATGGCAACAAATTGTTTCCCAAGGTATTTCTACAGATTTCAGGATTTTCTCAATTACGATAACAGCGAATATTTTGATTGGCAGCAGCACTTCGTCTCCGCACTTTCCTCACAGAACCGCACTAAGGTACGCGTACGCCTTTATATTCTGGATTATGGGTGTGATTGTGCTCAGAAATGGAAAGACTATCAGCCGGAACTCACGATTGAAAACTGGGATGTTCCTTTTTTGAAAAGCCTCGAAAATTGCCGTTTACATGTTTCTGACCACCTCGCTTCTACTTTCATTGATGGACTTGTCGCAAATAAGCCGACCATTCTCTTTTGGAATCCCGAAATGTTTAGAGTGAGACGACAGGCCCAGCCTTTTTTTGACAAGTTACGTCATGCCGGGATTCTATATAACAGCCCTGAAGCAGCAGCTGCAGCAGTCGATTCTGTATATGATGACGTTGAAACCTGGTGGCAAAATCCTGACCGACAGAAAATACGAATACAATTCTGTGACTTATTTGCTCAGACGTCTCCAAATGCTCTCGACCAGTGGGCTGATGAGTTAAAGCGGATAGCAAGAGAAACTAATATCAATTGATGATGGAGATTCTGGGTATTTCTCTTTTTCGTTCAAATCCTCGATACAATAGCTGAATGATGAACAACAAATTGGCCTCTACGATTAACAGCCGGAGCGTTAAAGTTCGTTTTCTGGCCTCGCTCTCGGCTAACATTATCAGAATGGGGCTGGGTTTTGTTACAGGTCTTATTGTGGCAAGAGGGTTAGGTACGGCCAATTTTGGCAATTATAGTTTTTTACTTGGCAGTTTTACTTCCATTATAGCTCTTCTTGACATGGGGACATCCTCAGCATTTTATACTTTCCTTTCTCAGAGAAAACACAGCCCAAAATTTTATCTGTATTACATTTCATGGCTCACTGTACAATTTGTTCTTATTCTGGCACTCATTGCTTTTATTTTTCCACAAACATGGCGGGATAAAATCTGGTTGGGTCTGCCGAAGCAAATGATCATATTGTCTTTCTTGGCAAGCTTCATGGTAACGAAAATTTGGCCCACCGTAATGCAGGCGGGAGAAACAATCCGCGCAACAGTCGTTGTTCAGTTGGGAAATATTCTTTTGGCGGCTCTATATTTTTGTGTCGTTCTGGCATTGGCTGTTTTACACCGCTTTACAATTCCGAATCTTTTTGCAGCACTAATTTGTATCAATCTCCTGTTTTCGCTTATACTGGCCAAAAAATTGAAAAACGACCTTATTGCAGAAGCGGAAGATGGTTTCTCAGATGTTTTTGATAAATTCAGGAGTTATTGTGGCCCCCTTGCCATTTTTGGTTTGGTGGGCTTTGCTTATTCTTTTGCTGACATATGGCTTCTGCAAAAGTTTGGCGGGGCAGTCGAGCAGGGTCTCTATTATGTTGGTTATCGATTTGGCGCCGTCTGCTTAATTGCAACTACTTCTATACTAAGAATTTTCTGGAAAGAAATTGCAGAGGCAAATGAACTCGGTGACAAAGAACGTCTCAATAATTTATATATGAAAACTTCACGTTCGCTCTGTTTTGTAAGTGCGTTTGGAGCATGTTTCCTCATCCCATTCAGCAAAGAAATATTATCTTTGCTGGGATCCGAATACGAAGCTGGTTATATCTGCCTGGCCATAATGTTCATATATCCTGTTTATCAATCTTTAGGACAAATCAACGGAAGCTATTTTCTCGCTACCGGCCAAACCCGTTTACATTCAAAGATTGGCATAACAATGAAGATAGTCAGTGTGCCAGTAACCTATTTTGTTCTGGCACCTTCCTCAAATATGATTCCGGGCCTGGGTTTAGGTTCAGTAGGCTTGGCTTTAAAAATAGTAATCCTTGCCGCCATATCTGTCAACATCTCTCGTTTCTTTATATGTAAAATATCAAACGGAAGACTTAATATTTTTAATCAGTTTATTTCTATTGGTTTTCTGCTTGCAGCTTCCTTTGTGATTAAATTTTTTCTAATCTGGATTTGGCATGTCTTTGACAAACCTTTTTCCGGTCTGTTAACAATGATATTTTGTGTGCCAATCTATGTTTTAATCGCTGGTGTAATCATTTATCTATTTCCCAAACTCGGCGGGCTTGAGCGTAAACAGATAAGGAGCCTTGTTAGATTTGTCAGTTGGCCTATAAAGACTAAAGAGTAGAAATTTGAATTTTTAAGTACTGCAGGAATGTTTTCTTTGTTGGTAAACGAGAAGGTCAAGAATCGCCTTAGAAAATGTATGGAGTTAGTACAAATAATGTCACTTGAAGCCACAGCAAGAGAACAGCAGCTTGATGAACTGGCAAAGAAACTGCAGGCGCTGGTCCCTGACTTAACTGACCAGTATACTTCATTCAAAGTTAAAGGACGGTATCTCAATACGAAGGTAAGAAATATGCACGCCTTTCAAATATCTCTGATTGACGGGATCATAAACGAATTTCAAGAACCGATTATAGTGGATATCGGCGATTCTTCCGGAACGCATCTGCAGTATATTGCCGGGCTCTACTCACAGAACAAAAACATAAAATGTCTAAGTGTTAACCTTGACCCCAAAGCAGTTGATAGAATAAAAAAGAAAGGATTTGGAGCCATACATACAAGAGCTGAAGATTTGCACAAGCACAAAATATACGCAAATATTTTTATCTGCTTCGAGGTACTGGAGCACTTAATAGACCCATGTAGGTTTTTGTATGACTTATCATCAAAAACAGATGCGACATATCTTATCGTTACCGTTCCTTATTTGAAAAACAGCCGCGTCGGCTTACATCACATTCGGGCTGGCCGCGAAGATTACGTCAACGCGGAGAACACCCATATCCTTGAACTTTCAGCGGAAGACTGGAAACTTCTTGCCATCCACGCCGGCTGGACAGTTGTTGAAGATAGAATCTATTTGCAGTATCCCAAAAAGAGTATTTGGCGACTTGCAAAGCCCATTTGGAAAAAGTATGATTTTGAAGGTTTCTATGGTTTGATTCTAAAAAAAGATAGCACCTGGTCCTCCAGGTACGCAGATTGGTAGCTGTATTTATGTTTATGGCATCGGATAATTGACGCCATTCACTCGAAAATACTTGTATGGGTGTCGAATTATGAAGTATCCTTTATTACTGACAAGGAAAATTCAATCAGCATTCCGGGGAACGTTAAACCCAACACAATAGGAGTCTTAAAATAAAATCGATCAAGAAAAAGTTAGGAGCTAATGAATTAACTATTGGTTCGTGGATTACCATCGGCAATCCTTCTGTAGCTGAAATTATGGCAAAAGCAGGATTTGATTGGCTTGTCGTTGATATGGAGCATAGCGCCATAGGCCTGCCTCAGGCCCAGCAGCTTATCCGCATAATAGAATTGGCCGGTTGTGTACCTCTGGTCCGCCTCAGCGAAAACAATCCCTGCTATATAAAGCGTGTTATGGATGCAGGAGCTCATGGCGTCATAGTGCCAATGGTTAATGGCAGACAGGATGCTGTCAATGCCGTAAAAGCAGTCAGGTATCCTCCGCTTGGCACAAGAGGCGTAGGCCTTGCCAGAGCACAGGATTACGGATTTGATTTTGATAATTATAAGAAATGGGTTGAAAAAGAAAGTATTGTAATAGTTCAAATCGAGCACATCAATGCCATTGAGAATTTGGAAAACATCTTGAACACTCCGGGAGTAGACGGCTCAATTATTGGGCCTTACGACCTTTCCGGTTCGTTGGGGTGTCCCGGTCAGTTTGAAAAACCGGAAGTTAAGGCCGCATTGCGAGAATATGAAGATATCTGCCGGAAAATGAAAAAGCCGATGGGCTTTCATGTGGTGCAACCCGAACCAAAGTTAGCCACCTTTTATAAGAAAAAGGGCTATTCATTTTTGGCAATAGGATTAGATACCTTGTACCTCGGCACCAAATGCAAAGAAATAATAGGAACTCTTTCATGAAAACCTTTGAACTAATGCGTTCCAAAGATTTGTATGATAAAGCACGTGAAAATCATAGGAATAATTCCTGCGCGTATGAGCTCAAGCCGCTTTCCTGGTAAGCCGCTGGCCAAAATCTGCCAAATTCCAATGGTTGGCCATGTCTACTTTAGAAGCAAAATGAGCAAAACCCTGGAGCAGGTGTTTGTAGCCACTTGCGATAAGGAAATTCAGCAATACTGTTTTGATAACAAGATGGACGTTGTCATGACAAAAGACACCCACGAACGAGCATCGGATAGAACCGCGGAGGCAATGTTGAAAATAGAACAGTCAACAAAGGAAAAGGCTGATATTGTGGTTATGATTCAGGGAGACGAGCCTATGCTCGTCCCCCAAATGATAGATTTGGCCGTTGAGCCAATGCTTCATGATGAGCACATTTCGGTTGTTAATCTCATGAGCAAACTCAAAACCCAAGCCGAGTGTGAGGATCCTAACGAAGTTAAGGTTGTGGTTGATAATAATCATTTTGCCCTTTATTTCTCTCGTGAGCCTATCCCTTCACGAAAGAAAAGAGCAAAAGATGTTCCAATGTACAAACAGGTTTGCCTTATTCCCTTTCGACGCGATTTTTTGCTAAAATTCAACGAACTTGCACATACCTCCCTGGAAAATATCGAATCGGTTGATATGTTGCGAGTGCTTGAGCATGGCTATAAGATCAAGATGGTTATGTCGGACTATGACACGTATAGTGTTGATACACCTCAAGACCTTGTCAAAGTAGAAAAGTTGATGAAGGGCAGTGAGCTGTTGACGAAATATGCTATAATGGGATAAAAACAACTATGAAAGAAGAGGAAATAAGAAAAAGGGATATTTTCAATAAATACTTAGAACTGTTGAAGGAAGATATAGAGAAATTTTTCCCTAACGACTCTTCCTTTTTTAATTCAAATTGTCCTGCCTGCGATAGTTCCGATTCGAAGTTTGAATTTGAAAAACATAAGTTCTGTTATGTTTCCTGCAAACAGTGTTCAACCCTTTATGTAAGCCCCAGACCCACACTCCCGGACATGAAACGTTTCTACACAAACTCTGCTTCAACAAGTTTTTGGGTAAATGAATTCTTCAAACCGCACGCAGAAAACCGCAGGAAATTGATATTCCGCCCGCGAGCAAAATATGTTTATCAATTACTCTCCCCAAAAAGCAACAGCGTTATAGGCGACATTGGGGCGGGATTTGGCATTTTTTTAGAAGAACTGGCTAAATACTATCCCGAAGCCCGGTATGTTGCCATTGAGCCTTCGGTCAAGCAGGCACAAATATGCCGTGATAAAGGTATAAATGTGTTAACTTGCCTATTAGAAGAAGTGGACGAATCTATAGAGAAGTTTAACCTTCTTACCGCCTTTGAATTGTTTGAACACCTTTTTTGCCCCTATGACTTTTTATGTAATGTATACAGGCTTTTAAAACCAGATGGACATTTTTTAATGACTACACTTAATCCTTGTGGTTTTGACATCCAGTTGCTGTGGGAAAAATCCAAGAGTCTAAGCCCACCACATCATTTGAATTTTTTTAATCCAAACTCCATTGCTTTGCTGTTTAAGCGCTGTGGCTTTGAAGTGATAGAAGTTTCTACTCCCGGAAGACTTGACTGGGATATTGTGGAAGGCATGATAAAAAAGGAAAATACCGATTTGGGCAGATTCTGGAATTTAATAGCCAACACGAAGGACGAAAAATGCAAGAGCCAACTGCAACAATGGATCTCAAACAATAATTTAAGCTCACATATGAGAGTAGTAGCGAAAAAGTGATTTGATAGTACTGAATTCGAAGGTGGAAACTGTCGGAGTGATGGAATGCCGGCAACAAAGCTATATATGCGGAAAATACTCATATTTTCGAGCTTAGTTCTGAAGATTGGAAGTTAATCGCCCGGCACTCCGGCTGGGATATAGTTGAAGAAAAAATATATTTTCTGTACCCCAAGAAAAGTCTCTTGAGACTCACAAAATTATATTGGAAAAAATTTGACTTTGAGGGTTTTTATGGGATTGTATTAGAAAGAGATGATTCCTGGTCATCTCTATATCAGGACTGGTAAAAAAGTATAAAGGGAGTTTTGGGGATGGGCTCTTCAGTTAAGATTACATCAGACAAATTTAAGGTTTTTGTATCGACTCACCCCTTTGGTTCAGTAACGTCAGAACCCTTGGATCTATTGAGTCGGCCTGATATCCATATCGAACTTAATCCTTATGGCCGCAGGATTACACCTGAAGAATTAAAAACTCATATAGCCGACAAGAATGCTTTAATTGCCGGCACTGAGAGAATAGACAAGGATGTTCTGGATTGCGCATCTGAATTGAAAGTCATTGCGCGCGTAGGAATCGGTCTGAACAATATCGACTTTGATGAGATCAAGCGTCATAACATATTGCTGACCTATACGCCCGAAGCTGTATCGCAGGCTGTTGCCGAGTTAACAGTAGCTCATATGTTAAACGTAATGCGCTCTATTCATCAGATACATTCGGCATTAAAAGATGGTCATTGGCGACGTATTATCGGTTCAGAAATTGCTGGCAAGACTATAGGCCTTATTGGTTTCGGGCGTATCGGAAAGCGTGTAGCCAAAATGCTGCAGGGTTTTTCCTGTCGTATTCTTGCCAACGACATTGCTCCGGACCAGGAAGTTGCAAGCCGTTATGGTGTCCAGTTTTGCAGCAAAGAAGAAATTTATCAAAAGGCTGACATTATCTCCCTGCATATACCTGAAACACCTTTGACAAGGAATTTAATAGGAGAAGCCCAGTTTGCTATGATGAGGCCTAAGAGCTATCTTATCAACACCGCACGAGGTGAAATAGTTGATGAGTCTGCTCTTTATAAAGCTTTGATAAAAGGTACTATTGCAGGAGCAGCTATCGATGTTTTTCAAACAGAGCCATATTCCGGCCCATTATGTGAATTGGAAAACGTTGTTCTGACCGCTCACAGCGGTTCCTGTTCCACTGAAGCACGATATTTAATGGAATTTGGAGCTGCTCAGGAAGTAATTCGTTTTTTGAACGGCGAGCCTCCTCTTTGTCCGGTCCCGGATGAAGTTATTAAAATGGAGTGTTCTACTCATACCGAACAAGTAAGCCTGGAGTGGTATGAAATTTTTAACCTGACTGAGGAACGTAGTGATGAACGATACAAGATTTACCGTAAACGGTGGTGTCAGTATCCGACGCATAACATAGTGGGGCCATACCCGCTGAATGTTGATATAGAGCTTGTGCATAATCCGATTGAGGAGTATAAGAACGGCGGGATGGTGGATTATTTCCTGTCTGACCTTCATCCCCAGGCCAATCTTATGGGTATGTCCCTTTTGTACAAAATAATGGAAGAGTTCCGTCGCATTCCGGAACCTACGGCTATTAAACTTGGAGTAAGGGGTTCTGTGATAAATTACCCATATCTAAAGGAAGTCTTGCTGGCTGTTAAACAGGCCAATAGTGTGGAAACCATCATCTCCATTCCTTTAGATCAATTAGCAAAGGTTGATACATCTGTGCTTGACTCCATAGTGGACTTGGGTCTGGATGTATTAAACATATTTGTTAATACTGTTGGGAAAGAAGATGTTCCTTTTGAAGCGCTTGCAACAATAAAGAGAGAAAAATCTATGCGACCTGTTACGGGGCCTAAAATTAGAATAGTAGGAGAGGTAGACAGAGAGGACTCAGAGTCAATCAGGATGCTCTGCGATTTTTGGAGCCATTGGGCGGATGTAGTTGCTTTAGTCAACCCGCTTGACTCTGCTCGCAAAGTATCTCAGCCGGGATGGGATTGTATGAGACTATGGCAGCGTTTGATGATTTCTGCACAAGGCAACATCGTACCCTCTTGCTTTGATATCGATGAACTCTTTTGTCTCGGGCATTTTCCTGAGACCTCCATTCAGGAGGCTTGGCTTGGGGATAAGATGAATAGATTACGCCAGGCTCACGTCCCCAACCAGGATGGATGCAGGCAGTGTAGCGTGCGCATAAAAAGCCTTTTGATGTGTCGTAAAGCCTGAAGTAATCTTCTTTGAAGTACTGTAAACGCTATCATCGAATCGAGAAAATATGGCGACCGGCTATCTTATACTGGCATTCCCCGGTAAGAATATTTCGAAAATAAAAATCAAGTTCCCCGGCGGTGAGTCGGTGCCCTGGTTATACTTCGGCAACGATTTTTTCAAACGCCGCCACACAGCAGAGCAATTAGGGCGTCATTTTAAAAGTATCAATATCGCAGAGATTCATAACAAAGTAGCCAGGGACATAAAATTTGAGCACGTTCAGTGGATTGATGCCCTCAACAGGCGTTACGGAGATAACCTGCAGTGGTGGTTTGGTGCCGTCTCTTCTAGAAATATCTATTGCAGCAGTTTATTCCAGGCGTGCTGTTACCTAGAAATACTCCAAGAACTTTGGAAAGATCAAAACAGAAGACCCAAATTGGTAGTTGTGGAATCGCTAAGCTTGGCCAGGGCAATTCTAAAATGGACTGTGGAAAAAGATATCACAGTTGACATTGTTTGCTCAATAAAACCAAAGCTAAAGTCCTTTCTCCAGCCAGTGTTATCTTTTCTCAAATGGATAAAATTCCTCGTCATTCTCTTCCTGCAGTGGTTGGCAGCCCACTTCACACGAAAAAGTTATGAACAGAAGAATACTGACCTTAGCTGTTCTATGCTCTTTGGTACCACCATACATAACGAGTCCTTATCAGGCGATAGTATATTCACAGACCGTTATTTCCCTTACCTGCACGAGCACCTGCTTGGGAAACAAATAAAAAAAGTGATTCTCCCCTTTTTTTGTGGCTTTTGCTACAACTATTTTTCAATCTACAAAAGGATGCGACTAAGCAGCGCGAACTTTATAATAAAAGAGGATTTTTTGCGATTCAGCGATTACCTTTCTACACTGGTATACCCTCTAAAAGTGTCGCGTCAGAAGATAGAATCAACTCCATTTCGCGGCTTTGACCTTTCGGACATAGTAAAACAGGAGCAAACTTCCATCTCGGCAATTTTGGGCCTGGAGCCGATGTTGATTTATCGCTTGATTTTACGAATAAAACAGGCCGGTTTCCAACCTACCTCAATTTTGATCTGGTATGAAAATCGGCCTGCTGACAGGGCACTTGTGGCTGGCGCACGACAGGTCTTTCCACAAACCAAAATTACAGGTGTGCAGATGTTCCTGCACTCACCTAATTTTCTATCCCTCTATCCTTCTGAGTCTGAAGTCGAAGCAGGTCTGACTCCTGACTTATTGCTTCAAACCAGTAAGTACCAGTGTAATGTCGCGCGCTACTTCACAAAATCAATTACCTGCCAACCTGCCGCGGCTCTGAGGTATGCACACGTTTTTAATTCTGAAGACACACCGGATTTAAATGCAGAACGGGCAAAAAAGTCAATTCTGATTGTCCTTCCGTTCAATATCGCTAAAGCTGTCGAACTGCTGGAAGTAATAAAGTCCGTCCTGGATCAGATACCCAATGACATTCGTATATTGGTTAAAACCCACCCTGACTATGACACCGACGCATTGGTGCGCGCATTTAACCTGCACAATTGGCCCGACAGATTCCAGAATTGTTCCGGCAGCCTCTCAGAAGTATTAAACCAGTCCTCCGTCGTAATCTCCTCTACTTCGAGTTCTATGGTCGAAGCAGTGATAAAAGGAATACCAGCTATCTTTCTCGGAGGCCAAACCCTGCTTGACCAGAACATACTTTTCAACCAAGCTGTGGATATTGTAACAGAATGCTTTTCTGCCCGTGAGGTAGTGGTCGCTATCAAGAGATACTTGGATTTATCCCCATGCAAGTTAAGTCAATATAAAGAAATGGGCAAAACACTTCGTGACATTTACTTTACGCCTATAAACGAAGAAACTATGCTCCCTTTTTTTGGTGTCAAGTAAACATATGCACACACTACTGACTGTACAAGGGCAAATGAATAAAGAAATAAAAAAGGTGCTTTTATTTACCACGCCGGTATTTACTTTTGAAAATAATATAGATGTTAATCCTCTCCCTCCTTTGGGCTTGGCATACCTCGGCGCCGTTTTGGAAAATAGTGGTATTGCCGTAAGAATATTCGATTGTTTAGCTGAAGGCTGGAACAACAGACCTAAAGTAGCAGATAACATCATCAGAATCGGTTCATCCTTTGATGAGATTGAAGATATTATAAGAGAGTTCGAACCGGACATTGTAGGGGTTAATAGTCTGTTTAGCAGGCAGGAAAAAAATGCTCGTCAGATCTATGCCATCGCAAAAAAAGTAAACCAAAATATTATTACCATTGCAGGTGGTGCTCACCCAACAGCTTTGCCTAAACTTGTATTGTCCGATGAAAATGTTGATTTCGTAGTGCTGGGTGAGGGAGAGGAAACTATTGTTGACTTAATTAAAATCATTGAAGGTAAAAGAGACGTTTCCATCTTGGACGGTGTAGGTTATAAGAAAAATGGACAGGTAAAAATCATACCTAAAACAAAGTTCATAGAAGACTTGGATAAACTGCCCTTCCCGGCAAGACATTTGTTAAATATGGAGAAATACTTCGGCCTGAAAGCATCCCATGGAACCAGAATGAGGCAGCGGTTTTCACCCATTGTTACTTCCAGAGGATGTCCTGCAAAATGTACCTTTTGTTCAGCTAAAAAAGTCTGGGGGGGGAAATTCAGAAGCCGCTCACCGGAAAATGTAATTGCCGAAATAAAACTGATAATCAACAAGTACCAAATCCAGGAGATTATGTTTGAGGACGACAATGTTACTTTTGATGCGAAAAGGGCTGCAAAAATATTTGACCTGATGACTGAAGAAAAACTGGATGTCGTTTGGGATACTCCAAATGGAATCGCGGCCTGGACGCTAACCGAAGAACTCATTGATAAGATAAAAGAGAGCGGTTGCTGTAGATTGAATTTTCCCATCGAGACCGGCAATCAATACGTTATGGATAAAATCATAAAGAAACCTCTGAAGCTGGAAAAGGTTAAACCACTCATTAACTATGCCCGCAGAATAGGACTTGATGTGGGACTGTTTCTCGTTATAGGAATGCCCGGTGAAACCGAAGACCAGATATGGGACAGTTTTCATACTGCTAAAGAGTTGGAGGTATATTCACCACATATCTCAATAGCCACACCTTACCCCGGTACCGAGCTTTATGAGGAGTGCATAGAAAAAAAATATCTTTCGGACAGTTTCTCGCTGGATGACCTGTACATAAGCAGCTTTTGTATCTCAACGGAACACTGGGATGGTAATAAGCTGAAAGAGATCTACTCCAAAGGACAAAGGTTTCTTCTTGTCTCATTTTTCAAAAAGCATCCCATAGTGTTTCTCAAAAAGGTTTTGAGAAAGCTGTTTACCGAACCGGTGAAGTTCCTTAGAATTACCTTCTCAGTGATTTCCAATAAAAAAGTTTTCATGATTTTTTAGCAGAAGAAAGAAGATCGAAGGGACGTGGCTGACAGAAAAAATAATTTCTCTGAGCTAAAGAAGATTGTAAGCTTATATGGCCATCGTATGGGAACATAAATTTGTGAAGAAAAATAGAATATAAACCATAGGCAAGGTTTGTTCTAACGTTAATATTATTTTGAGGCATAAGTAAGATGCTACCTGTTTCTCGGCCTTCAGTAGGACAAGATGAATTAGAACTAATTAGAAAAGTTTTTGCCACAGGTTGGCTTGGTCTTGGTTCTGAGGTTTTTAAATTTGAGAATAAACTTAAGGAGTATCTTGGAGCAAAAAATGTCATAGCTGTAAATACGGGCACAACAGCATTACATCTTGCTTTAGATGGATTTGGAATTGGCGAGGGGGATGAGGTTATAGTACCCTCACTCACTTTTTGTGCGTGTATTCAAGCAATAACTGCGCTAAAGGCCATTCCCGTTTTCTGTGAAATTGAACCAAAAACTTTAAATATTGACATCAAAGATGCAAAAAAACGTGTCACAAATAAAACCAAGGCGATTATGCCAGTCCACTACTGTGGCAATGTGTGTAACATGAACGCATTGTTAGAAGTGAGCAGTAAAAACAATATTGTCATTATCGAAGATGCTGCCCATGCTTTTGGCTCGTCCTATAAGGGGCAGAAGGTTGGGAGTCTTGGTGATGCAACTTGTTTCAGTTTTGATCCAATAAAATTGATTACCTGCGGAGAGGGTGGAGCAATAGCTTTGTCTGACGATACTATTGCTGAAAAGATCACACGCAAAAGAATTCTCGGTATAGATAAAGACACCTGGCATAGATATAAGAACCAGAGAAGTTGGTTCTATGAAGTTACCTCTCAAGGATATCGTTATCATATGAGTAATATTAATGCAGCTATAGGTTTAGCTCAATTTGAGAAATTGGATAAGTTTATCAGTAAGAAAAGAAGAATTGTTCAGCTATATAATGAAAACCTTAACCACATAAAAGAAATCAAACTTATTGACTGGAATCTTGGAGAAACCGCTCCATTTACTTATATAATTCGGGTAGTTAATGGTAAGCGAAATGAATTGATGGATTTTCTGAATTCTCACAATATAGGTAGTGGTGTTCATTATATTCCTAACCATATTCAACCCTTTTTTAAAAAATATGCTTCTTCTTTGCCTGTTACCGAAAGAATTTGGGAAGAGATCGTTACCTTGCCTCTCTATTATGATATGACAGAAAAGGATGTGGCCAAAGTTATTAGTTCGACAAAACTGTTTTTTAAAAATGGATAAGTTTACTAAGTAATACATTCATGCCTAAGGTTAGTGTAAATATACCTTGTTTTAACAGCGAAAAATATATTGCTGAGACACTCCAAAGTGTTTTGAGCCAGACTTTTGAAGACTTTGAAATTATTTTAGTAAATGATGGCTCAACCGATAAGACAGAGGAAATTATTAAAACTTTCTCCGACCCGCGTATCAAATATTATTATCAGAAAAATATGGGTTTAGGCAATACGAGAAATAGGCAATTGGCTCTTTCTTCTGGAGATTTCATTGCCTTTTTAGACCATGATGATATATGGTTACCCACCAAACTCGAAAAGCAGATACCGCTTTTTGAAAACCAGCCTAAAGTGGGATTGGTATACTGTGATACAATATTCTTCAATGATAAAGGGGATGTCAAAAGACTTTATAATAATCGCGTTCCGCTACGGGGAAATGTATTCAGGCAGATACTAAAGGACTACTTTCTCGCTATGCCCTCCGTCGTTATCCGAAAAAAAGCACTCGACTCTCAGCAGCAATTGTTCGATGACAATTTCTCCATGTCCGAAGAACGTGATCTTTTCACCCGTATAGCCTATGATTGGGACTTTGATTATGTCGGTGAGCCCCTCGCAAAATGGCGAATGCACAGTAAAAGCCTGACATTTTCCAAAAGAGAGCTTGTTTCCCGCGAGACTGAACTGACAATTGCAAAGTTTATCGAGATATACCCCAACTTTGAATCTGAATACAAAAGTGAATTAGTCGCAATGAAGGCCCTAAACCAGTATCACTATGCCCTGCTGGATTGGGAAAAGGGACATTCGCAAAATGCCCGCAGCCGTTTAAAGCCCTTTATATGGCGTGATATAAGATATTTAGCAGTTTACTTTCTCTCATTTCTGCCTTTTGCAGTATATACAAAATTGAAATGGCTTCGCGGCACAAGACCATCCTGAGCAGTTGAAGAAGGTTCGTCTACGACGTACTAAGTTAACCTTGAAAGTTAATAAAAAGACAATTTAGATTACAAGGAAATCACAGTTTGATTGAACTGTTTAAGCC
This sequence comes from uncultured Pirellulales bacterium, assembly GCA_964559025.1. Classification (GTDB taxonomy): domain Bacteria; phylum Planctomycetota; class Phycisphaerae; order Sedimentisphaerales; family Anaerobacaceae; genus NIOZ-UU13. The sequence goes on from CAZLIO010000011.1 coordinate 22,294, forward strand.
TATCTCAGCACCCATCATCTGGGTTTTGGTCCTTTGGGTCCCTGGCTTAATTCTTACAAGACATCTGCGTTGTCGCAAAGCACCTATGCGTTACACGAATTGATTGGAATATTATGGTTTTCAATCCGGTATTGATGCAGAAGCGACAAGCATAGTCTCAACAGGGGAGTAATAAAGTCCATTTTATAATGTGTGGCATTGTTGGAACAGCATCTCAAAATTTAAAAATCAACGCTAAACTCCTGTCGATTATGCGGGACACTATGTGTCATCGAGGGCCGGATGATGCCGGGCTTTGGTTTGAACCTAAAG